>JAZUKX010000016.1:0-9356 GCA_045643505.1 Candidatus Absconditabacterales bacterium
ACAATAATTAATTTAAAAGATCAAAATCGAAAATATAAAAATATTCCAGCATTTTGATATGCATTAAAATTATTATGAATAAATTTAACAGAATGAGAAGAAATAGTAAAAGAAGAATTTTGAAATAAAGCATGACTTGAAGAAAATTTAAATATATTAAAAGAATGATACGAATTACAAACTCAAACAGTATTAAATTTATCACAAAATCTTTGAGAAAGCAAAAAAATGTATTTTGGAAACGAAATAATCTGAAGATGAGCAATAGCAAGCTGATTATGACGATACAGTGCATATCCAATGACTCCAGCATCATCATTGATTGATGTAATTACAGCAGATAATAATGCAAATTGACAAGTAACATTCTTCCAATGAGAAGATGAAATAGCTGTAGCAATGTCAATGCTTTGAGCAAAATTCGCATGAAAAAGAGCTATGTGTGGTACAAGTTGATGAGGATTTGCACTTATGACAGAATCTTTATCATTTTCAAATCAAGCTGAAATAGGTTGAGTTTTCGTATTATCTCAGAGAGATGGACCAAGTACATGAACACCAACTTATACTTGACAATGAGATATAGATTATGCGTTAAATGCTAGTTTTTGAGAAACATTTCCAATTGTGGTTGCACCAGATACATTTGAAAATTGATATAATTTAATTTGAAAGACTTTAAATCGATCAGACAAATATCAACATCCTATTATTTGTTTAATAGATAAACAATTTAGTGAATCATACATTTCAGTAAATGAAAAAGAATTAAAAGCAGAACAAATAATTGAAAATGAGAAAATTGATTTATCAAATAATGATTATTTGAGATATAGAGACACAGAAAACGGTATCTCTCCATATGTAATTCCAGGCACTGAAAATTGAGAATTTATTGCTACATCTTATGAACACGATGAATCATGAGCTTCAAACGAAGATCCAAATATGAAATCAAAAATGATGGCAAAAAGGACAAGGAAAATGAGAACATTCATCAAAGAAATATTTAATGACAATTTTTATGGATATGAAATTATTAATCCAAATGCAGAAAAATTTTATGTTTCATTTTGATTTAACAGATATGTACTAGAAAATATCATTGAATGAAAAAGTGATACATGATTGATTATAATTACAGTATTTCAGCCACTTGACCCAAGATTAAAAAACCGATTTACAGAACATGAAAATCAAATAAAGAATTTAACGTTTGTCGAAATGAATGAAACAGGATCACTAGAACGTTTAATAAAAAATGAATGTAATCTAAAATCTGAATCACGAGAAAATAAAATATCACATATTAGAAAATATAATTTATATCCATTTTTCAAAGAAGATATAGATTAGTCGCTAATTTTTAGACTTTAGTAATTAGGGTACAAATAGTAGAGACAAGCGACTTAAAACTAAAATTTTTATCCATAAAATTTTTTCAATGAGAACAAACTTAAATAAATTTCAACGATGTCCAGGATGCTGAAATTTTATAATACATCTAGCAATAAAACAAGCATTACAAGAATTAAATATCGCAAAAAATCAAACTGTAATCGTTACATGAATTGGTTGTAGTAGTAAAATGAGCCAATACATTGATTGATATTGATGTGAGACTCTACACGGTAGAGGAGTACCTTTTGCTACTTGAATAAAAATGTCTAATCCAGAATTGACTGTGATTTCATATTCATGAGACGGAGATTCATACTGAATCTGATTATGACATTTGCTACATGCAGCAAGAAGAAATGTAAATATAGTACATATTACATGAGATAACCAAAATTACGCTTTAACTACTGGTCAAGCTTCACCAACCACACCTCTAGATGTAAAGACAAAATCAACTCCAAATGGAAATAGTATTCAACCATTTAATCCAGTGGAATTAGTAAAAGCAGCTTGAGCTTGATATTGTGTATCTGTACCATGTACAGACTTACCAGCTCTAAAACAAGCAATAATAGATTGAATTAAATACGAATGATTCGCACATATCAATGTCCAATCAGTATGTCCAAGTTTTAAAAAACGATAAAAGATATTCTAATATATACGAGAAATCCATAGGCAAACCAGTTATTATCTTCAAGTTAATGTAAACAATACTTGGAATACAAAATGGATTTCTCATAAGAAACAATAAATCAAGATAAATTATAACAAATAGTATAAAAAAGTGCTCAAATTTTTGCATTTTTTTTGTTTTTGATTAAAATTAAAGTGTTTATATCTTAATAAAAAAATGTCTGATATAATAAAATCAATACTAGAGATATCTGATATACAAGCTTTGAAGCCTAATTTTAATGCAATTAAAATTTTAAACAGACAAGAATGTGAAAGCACACAGACATTAATTTTTGATAAAGAATGAAATACATTAAAAATAATCACAACGAATAATTTCCCGGAAGAATTACAAAAAATCACAAAAGCATTAGAACAAAAATGATTGCAAACAAACATTTCATACACATCAAAAGATTGATTTGACGAAGCAATGAAACGATACACAGACTATGAAAACATGTTAAAAGCACAAGAAGAAAAAGAAAAAGAAGAAAAAAGAGCTTCATGACAGTCTGCAATTTCAATATTAAAATCATTATTTGAAAAAAGAAATACTATGGAGCCATGAAAGTTTATAATGGAAATAGTCAGATTATCATTCCAAACATGAGCTTCAGATCTTCATTTTCAGTCACAAGAAAGTGGAATATTATGTAGATTGAGGATTGATGGAGTTTTACAACAAATAATAGAATTCACCCATTGAGATTTCGCTAAATATTTACAAAAAATAAAATTCATTTCATGAGTGAAAATGAATATAGATTATATTCCTCAAGACGGAAGATTTACATTTGAAGCAGCAGATAGAGATTGAAATAACAAAAAAATAGATGCCAGGGTAAATTTCATGCCATGAATAAATTCTGAGAGTGTAGTAATAAGATTTTTGGATCCTACAAAATGAATATCAACATTTGAGACGTTAGGTTTTGTATGAAGAACTTATGATACACTTAAAAAATCATTAGAAAAAAACACTGGAATTACAATATTAACATGACCTACATGATCATGAAAAACAACGACATTATATACAATATTAAACGAATTAAATGATTGAAAAGAAAAAATAATTACATTGGAAGATCCCGTAGAATATCAAATATCATGAATACAACAATCTCAGATAAATTACAATAAATGATACGATTATAGTGAATGATTAAAAGCAATTTTAAGACACGACCCAGACATTATTTTAGTATGAGAGACAAGAGATTTTGAGACTGCAAATATCAGTATGAACGCAGCATTAACATGACATAAAGTATTCACGACTTTACATACAAATTCAGCTATTGAGAGTATTAGTAGATTATTAAATATGTGAATAAAACCGTATATCTTAGCACAATCATTAAATTTGATAATAGCACAAAGATTAGTACGTAAATTATGTCCAAATTGTATGAGCAAAAGAGAATGAGATTTCTCAGAAAGATGAGAAATTAGTGAAGCAATAAAAAGAATAAAAGACGCAAATCCATCAATGGATCTAAATTTTGATTGAAACGTACCTACAGCCGTATGATGTGAAATGTGTAATTGAACATGATACAAATGAAGAATTGCAGTAATTGAAGCCTTTGAAATTACAGATGATATAAAAGATTCTATTTACAAATGAGAAAGCGATCTTCAAATCTATTCAAAAGCCAGAGAATATGGATACTTAACTTTAAAAGAAGATTGAATTATCAAGATATTACATTGAGAAACAACGCTTGATGAACTTAGAAGAATATTATAAAATAATCCTTGAAAAAATAGACAACAAAAATACTTTCTAATATGGAAAGTATTTTTTTTATACATATAAATTCAGTTATTGATTATAAAAAAGAAATATCTAAAATAGATTTAATAAAATTTTTACAAAAAACATTAAAAAATCAAAATGAAATTATACATAGATGAAGCCTGAAGATGACCACTTGCATGACCAATGCACATTTGAATTATCCAAAGAATAAAAAATTTTGACAAAAATCAATTTCAAGACAGCAAAAAACTTTCAGAAAAACAAAGAGAAATATTGTTTACAGAAATTGAAGAACTAAAAAATGAATGAAAAATTAATTTTGCAATTTGAAGTGTAACAAACACAGAAATAGACAAATTATGAGTTACAAAAGCTCTAAATCTTGCAATAAGGAGATGAATATCTCAGATTTTATGAAATACAAAAAAAGCATGAACAACAAAAAATCAAATTACAAAATGGGAAAAAGAAAATCATGATAAAATTGAACTTATTATTGATTGAAATAAGACATTTTGACTTGATAAAGACTTAGAAATCAAAGTAGAGACAATAATAAAATGAGATGATAAAATAAAAGAAATTTCTATGGCCTCAATAATAGCAAAAGTTAGTAGAGATAGGATAATGGAAAATGAAATAGATAAAAAATATCCAAAATATAATTTCAAGAAGCACAAATGATACGGGACTAAAGAACACAGAGATGCAATATTAAAGTATTGACCATGTAAAATCCACAGAAATTTGTTTCTAAAAAAAATTCTCTGAAATACATTTTAAGATAAAAAAAATCTCAGTTCAATTTGACTGAGATTTTAATTTTTTTTCAATTCGCCTACTTTTGATTTTTTGTGCAACTCTGGAAATAATGAACAGAATCAAAAATAAATAACAAACAATAAAGAGTATAATTGCAAGAACAAATTTACGAAAAAAGAATGAGAACAACGCAAATAATAAAAACAATAACGATAATGAAATAAAAAGATTTGAGAACTTTTCCATAGCAAATACATTTTGTTTAACAATAAAATATATAAATATTTACCAAACAAAAGCAAATGAAAAAAAGCTGTAGAAACACAGCTTTTTAATTTAGTCTTTTTTATCTACTAATGCCAACAATATTACCAAGAATATAGTTGACAAAATTGAACATGAAATCATAAGTGCAAACCTTAAATAAATATCACTATGTTCCAAAAACAACAAAAGTGGTATCAACAAGCACGAACAAATAGATAAAATAAGCACAATTTTTGTCAAACAACTTCCAGCGTACTGTTTACGAAAGAGTAAAATAAATGTCACAACTTGTAAGAGTAATCCCAAAAATAACATGACACAAACGGATATTTTTCTAACAAAAATATCTCCAGGAATACAAACAGCAACAAGTGTTGCAATTACAATTAACAACAAAGAAATTGTCAACAATAATTTTTTTATCGATACTGATCTCATAATATAATAAATTTGGTTAATATTTTTTGTTAATACAAAAATATTATATATATTTTTTAAAGCAAATGTCAATTTAAAAAGGTTTTTGATAACAACACTGAATTGAATTATCAAACAATAATATTATATAAAATATATATTTTTATTTTTTACAGATAAAAAATGACAGAAAGACACGTTGGTACAGTAGTTAGATGAATTAGGACTCCAGTCATCAAAGAATGAGATGATTTGGCAAATATCGTAGTAGATAGCTTGATGAAAGCACAAGAGTCAGAATGATTTCAATTTAGAGACCGTGATATTGTAGCTGTCACAGAAGCTGTAGTTTGAATAGCAAGTGGGAATTATGTCACAGTAGACCAAATATCTCAAGATATTGTATCAAAATTTGATACAGATCATATTTGAGTTTTATTCCCAATATTATCTCGTAACCGTTTCGCAGTATTACTTTCTGCAATGGCTAGGTGAATGAAAAAAATCACACTTCAAATTAGTTTCCCTTCTGATGAAGTTTGAAATGATATCATGGACAAAGAAAAATTGAAAAAAAGTGGGATCAATCCATATTCAGATATAATCACAGAATCTGAATATCGCGAAAAATTTGGTGATTGGAAGCACATCTTTACTTGAGTAAATATGGTAGATTTTTACAAAGATCTGATTGAAAAAGAATGATGTGAAGCTGAAATAATTTTAGCAAATGATCCAAAAGCAATTTTAAATTATGTACAAGATGTATTAGTATGTGATATTCACACTAGATTTGAAACAAAAGAAACATTAAAATCTGTTAGTAAATGAAAGATTATTTGAATGGATGAAATTATGACTTCTCCAATTTGAGATAGTGGATGTAATAGTAAATATGGACTTTTGTGATCAAATAGATCCACAGAAGAACGTGTAAAATTATTTCCAGAAAATGGACAAAAATTAGTAGAGGAGATACAAGATAATTTAAAAGCAAAAACTGGTAGAAATATAGAAGTCATGGTTTATGGAGACTGAGCTTTCAAAGATCCTGTATGAAAAATTCGGGAATTAGCAGATCCTGTAGTATCTCCAGCATATACTAAATGATTAGAATGAAGTCCAAATGAATTGAAATTGAAATATATTTCAGACAATAAATTCGCAGATTTAAAATGAGAAGCACTAAACCAAGCTATCAGAAAAGAAATAGAACAAAAAGATTCAAATCTAAAATGAAAAATAGAAACTCAATGAACCACTCCAAGAAGATACACAGATTTGATTTGATCACTTTGTGATTTAACATCATGATCATGAGATAAATGAACACCTGTAGTATTTATCCAATGATATTTCGATAATTATTCAAGTAACTAACGCATGTAACACTGAGTGAAAGTCATTTCGAACGTATGTGAGAAATCCACACACAGCAATAATGGATTTCTCAATCACTTCGTTTCTTTAAAATAACACACTAGTAAAACGAAAAATATAAAGTAAGCTTTTACATAACAATAATACAATGAAACTTTGAGATAAAATTTTTATCATAGCAATGGTGTTAATACTTTGCTGATCATGAATTTTATGATTACATGAATTTGGGAAAAATCGTAATCTAAACTGAATAAATGTAGTTTGAGAAGCTAAATGAAATATAAAAGCAGATGATTTGACAGTAAGTCTTCAAGTAATAGCTACATGAATAGACTCAGCCCAGAGATGAGAAATATTAAATGAAAGACTAAATATGTTTGAAGGGTTGTTTTCATGAAATATAATTGATAGAAATAATTGGTGTTATTCTGAAAGTTATGAAACAGAAGCTTGTCGATTCCGCAATTCTAATTTATGATGATGGTGTAGAATATGATCAATATGCTTAAATTTTACATGAGATATAAATAATGCAATAGAATATGTACAAAATTTATTGTCTGGATATAATTCATATACAAATACAAACTGGACACTAACAGTAAGTAATAATTGAGATTCTGCAAATGAAATGAAAGCATTAGCAAACCAAAACGCACAACAAAATGCAGAAAGAATTGCTAATTCATTATGAGTAAAATTATGAAAATTGTTAGTTTACTCAGAAAATGGATTTAATTGATGAGTTAATCAATATTATTGAGATCAAATAATCCAAAGAAATTGACAAGATTTCCCAAAATCATTTGAGATACCATATACAGCTACAGTTTATCATACATATGCTATAAAATAGATTTTTTTATATAAACCCCCCGAGGTCAATTTCTCAACACCCGGGGGTCTTTTATTTTTTTTATTCTCTCAATTTTGCTCAAGTAGCTTCCACTTTTTTAATTACTTTATCCATCACAGCATTTATTTCTTCTGTCTGCATATTTTCTCATTTTATCTTAATTTTTATTGCAATAGATTTCTTTCACTCAGGTAAATTTGTTCATTTATACAAATCAAACACTTCTACATCACTCACTCAATGAATATTTTTTACGACATTTAATATCGTTCAATAGTCCAAGTTCTCATCGATAACAAAACATAAATCTCTCCAAACAATTTGATCTTGTAATGTCTCATATCAACTAGCTACATATGTAGTATTTTTTACTAATTCATCTATTATTTTTAGGTCCAATGAAAGATAAACCAAATTTGATGACTCAGGAAGTTTATAATTTTTTAAAATTAATGGATGGATAGTTCACACAAATCAAATTACTTGATTTTTGTAAATTATATTTCATTGCTTGTTTGGATGATATGCTGATTTTTCAGTTTTTATATATTCAATATTATCAGTCAATCATAATGAATAAAGTAACTTATCAATATTTCATTTAGCCACTAAAAGTAAATCTTCATCCCAAGATTTTGTTGATTTTGAATAGTACATACCTGACAACTGGAGTCTTTCTCACACAAATTCATCAGCAAATTTGGCATTATTATTTTGCAAATCATAATTTTTTGACCAAATTCTTCAAATATCAAAAATTTTAAATTCATCAAAAAATTTTGAATTTTTTGAAATATAGTTTATCAATACATAATCCATACTATTTCTCAAAAATGGCTTATCAACATCTATAGGATTTTTTAATGAATACAAATCATCTATATTTACACCAAACAAATCCAAACTTTTCCTATCTATCCAAGGATAAGTCTCAACTTGATCAAATCAGAAATCTCTAACGAAACAATTTTCCAATTCTCTAGCTAAATTTGTAAGTGAAGATGTCTTTGGAAGTGAAATTTCAGATTTCATTGCAATATTTGGAATATTTTCGTAACCATAAATTCTCGCAACTTCTTCATATATATCTTGGACAATATTTATATCATCAGGAGACCTTCGGAAAGGCACAGAAATATTATTTCAATTTACTCCAAATCATAGTCTGGACAAAATATTTCAAGC
Source organism: Candidatus Absconditabacterales bacterium (assembly GCA_045643505.1). GTDB lineage: Bacteria > Patescibacteriota > Gracilibacteria > Absconditabacterales > Absconditicoccaceae > JALOAF01. Next base: position 8,718 of record JAZUKX010000016.1, read on the forward strand.
CGTTTGCTCAAATCAATCAACGTTTTGCCCAAAAATGAAATTTTGCATTTTATCAAAATCAACATTTATAGATTTTTGAAAAAATGATGGAGTAGTATTTTTTAAATAATAACTAAGTCAACCAATCTCAAAATTTCAAAGATCTTTTGAATAATATTTCAATAAATCTAAAAACAAAATCAAAACAAATTCACTAAAAATTGGACTGATATTTTTTTCATATCTTAATTCTGCATCAGTTCTTAATCACAATCTAACTCAAGTTTTCCTAACACATACCGGATCAAAATTAGCAATCTCAACTAAAATATTTTTTGTACTATCTGAGACACCAGAATCTAATCATCCAACAACTCCAGCCAAAGCCAATATTTTTTCATCATCAGCAATTACCATATCTGTAGATATCAAATTATGTTCTTTTTCAAATAAATCTACAATTTTTTCTCAATCTCTAGCATTCCTAATTACAATATTTCATTTTACTTTATCGGCATCAAAAAAATGTACAGGCTGTCATGTGATATTCATAAACAAATTACTAAAATCTACCCAATTTGATATTGGATTACTTCATAAATCAATCATATTTAATCTAGTAAAGAAAGAACTTTTCCTAACTTCCAAATTATTTAATTC
>JAZUKX010000017.1:0-3018 GCA_045643505.1 Candidatus Absconditabacterales bacterium
ACACTTTCCAATTATAATTTCCAGGCTCCAATACTACTCCAGAGACATAAGTCCTATCAGTATATCCAGATACATGACCTGTCACACTATCTAATTCATAGATAAATCAAGATATTTTAACTAAACCTGGATCAACTACCGTCCATGAAAGATCTACAGCAGATCAATAATTAAAGAATGATCAATCTAATGGTTTGTTCAATCTAATAGATGGTAATTTATTGATATCCCTTACATCTACAATTATATCTACAGTATTTCATTCTGGATCTTTTACCTGCAAAGTACAAGAATCTGGCCCACTCACCACAAAATCTTTTGGTATAAATGTCAAAGATTTTCATGAAATCACACAACTTCATTTTTCTCCATCTTTCAGCACAGTAGCCGTCAACCTATCTACAGAACAATTTCATTCTTTAGCATCAGACTTTTCAATTCGATCTACTTCTCATACACCGGCTTCCAAAATAAAGGAATTAGCTGATGGTCTCATATCGTTCCATCTCAAGACAATTTCATTTTGTGTTAAATTTCCAAGAGAATCAACTATTTGTACCGTTGTTGTTCATGTTTTGACATTGTTCTCCAAGAAATTTCATTTATTATTTGATGTCCATACTCCACCAGACCAACTATATCTAAATCAAGTATTTCATGCACAACCAGTATCTATTGGTGCTAACACAACTGAAATTGTATCACACTGATATCATGTGAATAAATTATTTGACAATGTTGGTCATTGATTATCTAGCACAGAATCCAATGTATTATAGAAACAAATACCTGTCTCTCACGCTTCATTCTTTATATATCATGTAAACATTTTTTGATTTTGGTTAATCACTTCTTGTCTCAATAATCATGTTTCCACCATATTAGACCAATTATTCCAAGAAAGATATTTTCCATTTCATGTCAAAATTAAATTAACTTTTCATGTACCACAAGAATTTCTATCAGCCACAATAGTACATTTCAATCATCTACTCTTTATACCAAAATCTACATGTCATGTCTTTTCATTTCACTCATCATCAGACAAAATTACTTCAAAATATCATGATCATTCCGCATTTACATCAACATTTACTTTTACATTTTCTGGATTTACTTGAACATTTACACCACTAGTATTTCATCCAGTCAAACTAATAGTTCATGTACCACAAGCTCAATCTCTAGCACCAAACATATTAATTAAATCATTAATACTATATATATATTCAAATCCAGACAAGACTCACAAATCAATTGATTCATGTTCAAATGTAATTGGAGAATCTTGCCAAACAAAATTTACATTTCCATCTGTCCTATTTAATGCACTATCAAACACAGACACTACAAAAATTCAAGTACCAGCTCTACCTGAGTATTCTGAATGCATAAATTCTCACTCAATATCATTCCACTTATACAAAATAGTATTTCCTGAACTACATCCTCCATCACTTACAGATACACTTCATGTGATAGTCTGACATTCAAATCAAGTAGCATGAATAATTTCATCTAATACTGGGGCATTGGCATCATAATTTCAAATTACAAGCACATCAGATGATCAAGAGAAATGATTTCAAGCTAAATCTGTAATTCAATCTGTAATCAATCGCACAGTTCATGTTCATCACAACAACTCTACTTCCAACGTCTAATTAATTCCACCATCATCCGTTATTCATCATTCATCATTAATTTTTACGTTTTCTCATGTCAAAATCACTCATGTCACTGCTTCACTAAATGTTCATGTTATTATAAATCAAGTCTGTGATGTACACATATCTCAATCACCCAGTCATCATGAAAGTCCTAATCCATCTCATGTAAATGATGGTCATTTTGTGTCTATATTAAATTCCAAAGTTCACGTTTCAATAGTTCAATCATCATCTGAGAAATATACTTCACATGTTCAGATTCATTCATAATCTTGAATTGGCACAATTATCAAATCATTTCAATCCAAAGATATTGTTGCATTTGTACATCATCATGTAGTTATTGTCACTATCTCACAACTTCCATATCCTGTCACATTAAATACTTCTATCAAATCATTTATTACAGTCATTCATGAGAGATAATTTGTTAACTGATAATTTCATGATGCAATTAACTTCCTATCCAACCATTGATATGTCACTCATGTAGTCGTAATATTTCAAGCTGCATCTTTAATTTCTACATTTACAACTTTTCATGTAGATACTGAAGAATTTATTCCATATTCGTTTTGACCTACATATCCATTTCAATTCCAATTATAGTTGAATTTATTTAAATTATCTTTTCCACACATATCTCATGTTTGTACAATTATACCTCATGTAATAGTTTCACATTCATATCATGTCACATTTCTAACTACAACACTTGGATCTAGATTATCTGTATTTTGTAATCTTATTGTATTACACATTCATGTTTGATTACCATCAATTTCAATAATTATTCATGATAATTCTCATAATTGTGATACTGGAGCTGTCCATACCTTTCAATCTGATCAAGACGACCAAACTAAACTTAAACCATCTTCTATAGATATAATTTCACGATCATTACTATCTTTAATCGTTATTAATCATGTTTGAGAACATTCGGATTGTTCTTGAATTACACAAGATGCTCATGTAGAATCAACCTCAAATCTTCTAACTACACTTACACTTTCATTTCCATTTTTATCTTGAGATATTACTCTCCAATAATATGTTCCATTTTCAATTCACACAGAAGTTACAGTATTATCTACCAATAATTCTGTCCTCGAACCAATAATATTACTATCAAAATAATCTCAATCCTTTGTACTTATTTGAAATATATATCCACTCCATTCAGCACATCAAGTCACAGTATTTCAACTATTCCAAGTAAATGTAATATCTCTCACATCAAATGAATATCAATCATCTGGTGTATTTAATATAGGTGTATCAGGTCATACATTATCCAAATTTCATACTATATAATGTTCTCCGTATCAATCTAATTCATTTCCAT
>JAZUKX010000018.1:0-1777 GCA_045643505.1 Candidatus Absconditabacterales bacterium
AGCATTATCATCATTAAATTCATTATCAACATTAAATATTGAATGAAACAAGATATCAAATCTATCACCATTAAATAATAAAAATATAACAACATTACAAGTCAACAATAATCAAATATTTGATATCTCAGTAATTTGAAATTTTTCTAGTCTATCAAATATCACTTTATGACATAATTGCCTTGATTGGACAGGATTAGACACAACTATACAATCAAAATTAAATAATATCAATGCGTGACTATGAAGTACAAATTATGGTGAGCAATATCTATGTAGAAGTAATATCGTAGAATACAATCCTACTACCGATACAAGTGGCGATGTAATTTCAAATCTTTTGATTTATTGAGATCTATGAAAGAAGTCTTTATTAAATGAATCTGATTGGATATATACTTTTGTAGAAAATTGAACTCACAATTTTAATTTAGATTTCCCATGAGATTTTATTGATGAAAAAGATGGTACTGTGACAGCTAGTGTAACGTGGATAGATAAGACAAATCCTACTTGTAATATAAACTACTCTACAACGGATTTGACATCTGGTAATGTAGTAGCAAGTTTGACTTGATGTAATGAAACAATAACTATGACAAATAACTCATGAAATAAATACTATACTTTTAAATGAAATTGAATATTTATTTTTACTTTTGTTGATCATGTATGAAACCCATGATTTGCAACATGAGAAGTCGTTTGGATAGACAAGACACCTCCTGTATTTAATTTTAATAATAATAGTGGATATGAATGTACTACTGGAATTGTACGAGTAAATAATCTAAACGACAATGTAGAATTGGCTACGAATCCGATTAAGTTCAATTGAGGAGAGCGAGATATATTAAATACTTTTGATATATTGCCACAAAAATGATCTCAAATCCAAACTATTAGTGGATATGTCATGGATAAAGCATGAAACATTTCTATGGAAACAGCAACCTATACATTTTTAGATACATGAATTACTGCTCAAGATTTTTCGGTTGATAATGTTTGAAGTGGGACTACGACAAATTGGTTGACTAGTTCACAAGCAACTGAATGAGATTGTGGAAATAAATATATATCAGCTATCATCAAGACTCAATGAAATTCTGGTAATTGTATTTTAAGTGGTAAAGAGATTGAATATACTCCAGATGAAAATGTAGTATGAAATGATTCATGTACAATTACATTACAAGATTTTGAATGAAATACTACTGATGTAGTAGTTAGTTGGCAAGGTATTAACAATTTATGAGAGTTAAAAAGTACTATAAAATATACTCCAAACAGTGGAAATCGAACAAGTGGAGATGTAGTAGCAAATATAACATTTAATTTAAGTGGTGTAACTATCACAAATAATGGATGAGATGATGAATTTATATTTACTTGAAATGGAATATTCACATTTGAATATTCTTGGAATTGAATTACGTGAGAAGATACAGCTACAGTAGATCGAATAGATAAACAGGTTCCAGAATTTACTATCAAAACTTGAATAGTATATGAGTGTACTACTTGAACTTTTGAAATACTTTCAGCAAATGATAGTCAATCTTGATTACCTGCAAATGCATTTAGTCTTGATTGAATTTCACGATGAAATAAAACTACTTTCAATTTCAAAAAAAATGACACGGCCACAATTTCAGCTAGTGGTTTTGTCAAAGATAATGTATGAAATATTGGAATCAAAAATACAATTATTTATGTATTGGATAGTGAACCTACAGCGAACAATTTCTCAGGAGAAATAAATACTGGATGAATC
>JAZUKX010000019.1:0-11803 GCA_045643505.1 Candidatus Absconditabacterales bacterium
ATTATGAAAACTAATAAAATGAGCTTGAAATGTTAATCTATGAACTAGAGAAGCTAGCATCTGGGATTTAGCAGATTATATTGATTCATCTCCAGAAGCTAAAGAATATATGGTATGATTGTTATGAAAGGAATTATCAACTGCAACATCGCAAGAGATAAAATCATTAGTTGATTGATTCTGAGATATTATGGAAGCCACAAAACAGGTATATGATTCATTGCCACCAGAATGAAAAAAGCTAATGTGACAATGGACTAAGGAAACAATGCAGAAATTTATAAATCAGACATATTGAAGTAATTCTGAGATAGGTAAAAAGGTTAGAGCTATTGTTACAAATGGTTCTACAAATCCTGCTGATTTAGTTAAATATATGTGATGATTAGCTTGAACAGTATCAGTATGACCATATATATCAACAATAAAATTTAAATGAAATAAGAAAGTATATTGATTATCTTGATATGATATAAAATTAGATTCTGTTGATTGATGATTTGCAAGTAAAGTATGAAATTGATTTACACAAGAAGATATTAATAAAATATCTAGTATATCAGATTTCACAGACATAGGTTCAAAGCAATGACAATATTTTGTTGAATATGAATGAAAATATTTCTTAACAGATGAATGAATAAATCGTTTTTGATTACAATGAACAAATACATCTTTAGAAGCATTGTGATTAGATTTAGCTAAAGTAGAAGATACAAAGACATTATTTAAAGATAAAATGAAAGATCTAAGTAATAAAAATATTTCAAATGATACAGTAGATGCTGTAGCAGAGAGTGGTGCATATGATGATGTAGTAGATATGGTAAAAGAAATTGTATGTTAGTTTTATAATATAAAATAGAAATTATGGCAATTAATTGTGATGAGATTGCAAATATTGTAGCTCTAAAAATATTAACTTGAAATGATGATATAGCTAAGGAATTAGCTGATTTATCATTATCTAAAAGAGAATATAGACAAATTATAAACCAATTTGAATGAGTGAAAAATCTAGATAAAGAAATAGAATGACTATCAACACACCACTTAAAACTATTAGAGAGTTCAACTGAAATAAAAATAAGGGCTATTGTACAAGCATCTATTTTAGAATGAGAAAAATGAATATGAGCTTTTGATGAATTAGCGAAACAAATCAGGTTAACTAAATCTAGTTTATGATGATGAATATCGTTATTGGAAAAAATAAATAAAATAGATATTTATAATATAGAAGAAATATGAAGATTATTATGAAACAAAAACACACAAAAAGCTATATCAGATTTAAAGAAAAATGTAGCTAATTTTGTTTCGGCTAACTATAGTATTAGTAGATATAGTGAGTTTAAAAATGATTTTGTTTGACAGCTAAAAAAACAATTAGAAGATAAGGAAATAACACAAAGACAATACGATGAGCAAATAGAAAAAGCTCACGATGTAGCTATGGAGAATATAAGGACTGGTAAATGGACAAAGAGTGAAGCTAATCAAGAGTTAAAAAAAGCAGAGCAACAAGCTAAAGAAAAAATATTAAAATGAAAATTAACTCCAGAACAAGCAAAGAAAGAATTAGATAAAGCTAAAAAAGAAGCAGAGAAAAAAATAAAGAAATGAGAACCTCCTATCTGATATGCTAAGATAGATGAAGAATGGCAATATATATCTAAGATAGCTAAATGAGATGAAAAGGCTGCTATGGATATGTGGACTCAATATGTTATGGCTAGAGAGTTGATAGCAGATTGATGATTGGATGATGAAGTGTTACAAATATTTAAAGATAATAGAGTAAAAAATCTAGCTTGAAAATTAACATTAAATCAGATTAGTAAATATTGAGAATGAGATTTGCCTATTTTAATTGCTAGGGCATATCTCAATACTAAACAATTATATGAAGATTGAGTTTTAAGAGAAGCATTTAGGACAAAACTGATTCAACTAACTAGTTGAATAGAAATGACAACAGAAGATATTGATAGAGTAAAAAGATTAATTAGGTTACAAAATTTTGCTTCACAATGAGAAACATTTACAGACATCTTAAGGAATAATAACATATATGAAACAGCAAAGAGCTTATGATTAGATTTGAAATGAAAGACTTGAGAATGACTATATAATTGATTAAGAGATTTTTGTAAAAAGATAGCAACAGATTGAATTCCTGATTGACCTATAGTTATCAATGGTATTGAGATGCAAGCTAATGATGTAATACAAATAATATTTAGTTTGACTTGAGATAATAATATAATAAAATTATATAGGTCTTGAAAATTTGATGATAATACTGTATTATCAATAGCAACACAATATCTATTTTGAGATAAGAAATGAGCTGAAAATTCAATTCTATCATTATTCCAAAGAGCTAGACAGATGCCTAAGAGTGATGATAAAAGAGGGTTGATATTAAAAACAATTACAGGTACTAATGTAACATCAGACAAAAAAATCTGATTCTATGATTTTAGGGCTTGAATGTATGACCAAGATATTAACACTAGGGCTAAGGCTGACTTTATGAATAAACTAGCTGATAGAAACAAGATGAGATTACCTAGTGATTGAATAGAAGTTATACAAACAACTGAAAGTGTAGAAGAACTAGTTAATATATTAGAAAACTATAGATGATGATATATAATGGTGAACGATGCTCAGTATAATGTGAATCCTACATTAAGAGCAGCATTAAATAAAATCAACTATGAAAAATGAAAAATAGTATCAGATGATAGAAGGGTAGAAGTGATATTCCCTAGGAGATGAATGGATTGAAACTTTACAGTAGATAATAATTGAGTTGTTTATTTTAGGACTAGAGATAGTGATTGGTTTGATGAATTATCTTGAACTATATCTATTCAATCTCTATGAGATTCTAATCCTACTAGAGAAGTATTGGCATCAGAATACGAATTAAAAACTTGAAAGAATTGAGATGCTATTAGATATCAAGCGACATATAATAATAAGGTGGTAAATAATAAATGAACTCAAATATCTGACCAGCAAGATGTATTCTTTAAACTATCAAAAGTTAGAGATGCTAATTGAAATCTATTAGTTGTTTATCATTGAAGTAAGGAAGAGTTTGATATATTTGATTTTAATAGAATAGATAAAGCAGAATATTGACCTTGATTCTATTTCACAGATGATGAAACATATGCATTACATCATTGAGGATGAATTGTTATGGAAACATATGTTAATATAACAAATCCATTAGAATATGATATAAATGCATTTAGGAGCAACATTACACAAGACCAAATGGAACAAATATTCCAAAGGTTGTATAACAAATGAATATTTGATGATGATGACTTTGATGAATTCTGAGATAGAATAGCTGATGCTTGGTCGACAAATTGAGATAGAGCGTTTACTACATTCTTAGATATCCATTATGCTGCAAAGAATAAATGACAATGAAAAGATTTCTTTGATACTGTTATAGATATAACAGGATATGATTGAATAGTATCACATGCTAGGGAATGACAAACATTTTATATAGCATTTGATCAAAGCCAAATAAAAGTTATAGATAATCTAGAGCCAACATTAAATCCTAGTATAAGATATCAAGCACAACCATCTTTATTCTGACAGAAATCTACATATTGAACAATAGATGATGTTACAGAGGAGATAGCTGCTGATGAAGCTTTGAAAGTAAAACTATTTAAATCTGATAGAACAATAAAAGATATAGCAGACCAATATTGATTGCCTATAAATATTGTTAAATCTATTGTAACTCCAGAATGATTAAAAGCATATTGAAGTTATTGAAATTGAATAATTAATATTGCAGAGATAGCTAAATCTTCAACAGCACCACATGAATTATTCCATGCGGTATTTGATTTAGTAGATAAAAAAGAGAAAAATAATATTATAGAACAAGCTAAAAAACTATTCTGAGATGATGTAGATGTTGATGAAATGCTAGCTAATAAATTCTCTCAATATTTTAGAACTTGAGATTTTGATTTCGACACAAGTAAAAAAGTCTATAAATCATTAAAAGAAAAGATAGCATGATTCTTTGAAAAAATAAAAGAATGGATTACATGAGTAGACCAATATAAAACACAAGTTAAGAGTATGTTTGATAATATAATTAACTGTGAATATCTACCTAACGCTTGAAAGAATGTTAATGAATTAACAGCATTAACAAAATACGATAACGAAATAAACGACTTGGCTATCAAATATTATTGAGAGATGTTATGAGTTACATTATGAAAGAAAGTGGATAAAATGTATATAGATAGAGTTCAATCATTATTATCAGAAATCACTTGAATAGATATAAAAGCTTTCACTGAAATAAAAGATAAAGCTAAGCTTCGAGATATGGTTGATTCTAGATTTACATTGGATAAAATGTATTGATGACAATATACTACAGAAATTACAGATATTAGAGAAGTCGCAGATAGAATCTCTAAGATGTCTAATGATGATTTAGTATTAGAAATTAAAGATACATTTTGAGAGAGTGTTGATAATCTAGAAATAACAAATGAGAATATTGATGCTATTAGAGAATCTTATCTAGATTTTATGACAGCTCCAACTGAAGTAGATTATTTAACATCGAAATGAAGAATTATATCTTTAGCTAATTGATGAGATGCTCAAACACTTTCATTGGATGAAATAAGAGCAGCGTTCCAAACAAATAGTTTTGAAGATAAATATTCAATGTTCTTAAATTGAGTAAGTGATGAGAATAAGAAAAAGATTATAGACTCTATTAATGATGATGTATTTGATACATTAACAATATCTTTCTCTGAGAACCTAGTAAAAGCTTGATATTCGTTGCCATTGATAAGCTGTAGATCATTATTATATGATTATTTGAAATGAACATTAGATGTTAATAACCAATTTGTTAAAGCATTCTTTACTAAAAATGATATTCCTGTAACAGTAGATAATTTAAATACTTTATTAAATAACTCACTTCCTAAGAATTTAAAGTTTGATTATGAGTCTTGATTATATAAATGAAGATTAAATCAACCTAATGCTTGAGAAATAGCAGTATTTAAAAAACTAGATAATAGATTTTTACCAGATTCATACTCAGCATTAGCTGCAATAGAATCCTCTCAGATACCAAGTATATCTTGATGATGAGAAAGGAAAAGATTAAAAGCAATATTAGATGAATATGTGAAAGCTTGTAAAGAATGACTTGAAAAAAATATGACATTTAGAGAAGCTCAAGAACTAAAACAGCTCGCATCATATGCATTAGATGCTTTAGAGCAAGATGATATCCTTCCTAAGTTTTGAAACATATTTACATATCAAGAAAGACAGTGATTATTATGAATGAAATATTCGTTGCCTATCGTTATATGAACACAAGACCATGCAGCTGCAATAACAAATTTAGAAGGTATTGTAGAATCGATATTAGATAAGTATGACCAATTATTGAAGAATGCAGCATTAAAAAATGATATTAATATATCAATAATCAATAATGTTAAATGAGCTGATAAAAAGGCTGAGAAACAAATCTCAGAAAGGACAAAACAATTAGCAGAACAATGAGCAACAATTAAAGAAATAAATTGAGAATATATTGTTTATGATGTAAGACAAGCTATTGTAGACGCTCTTAATCCAGACAATATGTCAGCAACAATATGATGATTAGATTGATTAAAATGAATACAATTAAGGCAATTAGAAACATTATCTAATAAACAAGCATATTCATTATTGAGATATATAGAAGCAGCTAAAGCTTTGGATTGACAATCTAATTTATTTAGGACAATAATGTATAAACAATCTCCACAACTATGAAAGGTAGATTTCTTTAGAACATTTAAGTTAGATCAACAATCTTGATTACCTAGAGCATTATTATCTGACAGATTATCTCAGTTCACTATATTCAAAGATATGGACAATACTGCACCTATGGATATAACAATAAAGAAACAAATATTCAATGATATTAAAAATACATTTAAAAAGAATTGATATATCACTACTGAAGAGTTAGATTGATTTGTTGTGAAAGCTGTAGATGATAATATATGAATGTTATGAACAACAATAAATCCTAAACAGATAAAAGAGTTTGCTGATACTATGGTGAAAGCTTATAATGATGCATTTATTCCATATTCATATCTTAGAGATTTGCCTAAATGATGAACATTATCAGATTGAAGTAAATTAGCCAATATCCATGATATTGTTGATAATTTCGTTAGATGAGAATATAGTAAAGCTATAAAAGATGTCAAAGAATTTTGAGATAATTCATTTGATGAACTATTAAACAAAATATATATAACAACAGTTGATTGAGATACTAGATTATTAAAAGACTATTCTAATATGTGAATAGATGCTTGGAAAGAATCTATATTTTGAAAAGAATTTAAGTGAGTAGAGATAATGTCTGATGAAGATATTAAGAAAGCTGAAATATGATGAAAATATAAATGAAAATTAGATTCTAAAAGATATTTGAGAGAATTAGATGAAGAAAGAGAAAATATTGTTAATCAATATAATTCAAATATCAGTGCTATATTAAATGATATACAAATTGTAACCCAAGCAGATAGAGATATTATGGGAGCATTATTCCCTACTGTAAGACAGTTAATGCGTAAATATACATTAACACAAAAAATTGCTGATGCTACAGATAGAGTGTCTGGTGTTAATGAAGAAGTTGCGAGATGAATTAAATCATATTTATTGTGATTTCAATGACAAATTAACTTCTCTCATTGGTGAGAAGATGATATCAAAAAAAGATTGAAAGAAGTTCAAAATGCTTATAGAGAGTATTATAAATTATCATTAGATAGATTAAGCACAATTAGTGGACCATCGACACCTGCTGAATGACTAGCCTTGAATATAGCTAAATATTTTAAGGCATTAGAAGATTCGTTAGGTAGTATAGATTGATTAGCTTGATGTACAACAAAGGCTGAAATTAATAGAGCTTTCTATAATATTTGAGAGGTGTTCTTAAATATAGAATCTGTGCCTTGAATATATTGAATATTATCTGCTATAGAGCAAAGTCAGATATTAAAATACTTTAGATATTCTAAACCTTGACAAGCTTCTTATGTAAAGCAATTTGATTTAAAAAGATGAGAAAAATTTATTAGTGAAAGGTTGTGACAATATAGAGAATTTGTACAAGATATTAGTTGAATAAGTTGGCACGAATTTAATGATATATTTGGTACAGCATTTGATGAATGAGATTATAAGAAGGTTGTTCAATGATTATCATGACTAACATTATCTTGAGGTTCTAGAGCTATTTTACAAAGGCTATCTAATATTTTGAATTGAAGTTCATTCCTTGGTAGGTTGTTAATAACATATCCATTCCAATTATTAACTATCCCACAACAATGAATATGATATTTCTTAAAAATGTTATGACAAGAAGCTAGATTAGAAATAAGTAGCTTAAATGAAATTGATGCAGCAAGAATGAAATATTGAAAGATTTTGGACTGAGCATTTAATGAGTTGCCATCATTAAGATATATAAATCCAGATAACTTATCACCAAATGCATATTATAATAGATATTGAATTCCTGATATCGATGATATGTATAGAAGAGTTGATTGACTACAGATGACAGACACTCCAGAAATAATAGAGGCAAAAACAAAATCTATATTAGCTAAAACAAATGATTGAATATCTATATTCCAAAGATGGGCTGATCCATATAAAGATAATGCTAATAATATTGTGGATTGAGTGTTTGCTAGAAACTTTAAGAATATAGCATTCTTTAAAGCTCTTAAAGAAAATGAAATTATGCCATTTGGTTCTATAAAACAGTTCTCAGAATTTATGGATAATCCAAACATAAATCCAGCAATAAAAAAACAGCTTATGACTAGAGTAGAAGAGTTATCTTGAAGAAACTTTAGGAATATGTTAGCTATTGGATTCTGATGATTAGATAGAGCAGTTTGATGAAATCGATGAACAAATATCTTTTATTGAATTATGCAGATGTTTAACTTTAGATGAGCTTGGTGATGGAATGTTGTAAAGCAAACAAATGAGTTTATTACTACTGCATTCAAGACAATACTTAAGAATCCATTCTCTAAAGACACACAAGATGAATTTATTGAGTATATAACAAAGCAACCAGAATGGTTAAACTTCACAACAGCTGTAGTTAATGATTTAAAATGGAGTCGGAAATTAGCTAGGTTTACTGATAATGGGGATCGACCTGATGAAGAGAGTGAATATTGAATCATGGATTTCATAGAATATATTACAAAAAGTATGGATATGACATCTCAATGGTATCAGTGACTACAATCATTCGGACCATTAAGACCATTCCAAGACTGAATAGAAAGTATGAGACAAAGTTTAGATGACCCAGATGTTTATAAAGATAAGTATTGAGTATGAGCATTCTTAAATTCTTTGGTTAGTAATTTTGGTAGACAATGGAAACCTAGAAATTGGATTGTTAAAATGTTGAATGCTTGAATATCATGATGAGCAGAAAATATGCGAGCATATGTAGAGAATGAATTCTGGAAAGCCTCTTGATGAACATTGAGATATATGATTTGAGAACAAGAATGAGCATATTGATATACATATGATTTCTCTATCTTGCCTTGAGTATGAATACCTCCTATTATTATGGGAACAACGTATACTGCATCTGATAGACAATTTATGTATGATTTAGATTCAACAGCGACCTGGGAAGAATTAAAAGAAGCATTTAATCCTGATAACCTAAATGCTGATAGAATAACATATACTTGAGAAGTATTAAAATGAATGATAAATGGTTCGCAATTAGTTTCATTCTTAAAGAATGCAAAGAATCTTATCCACGATATAAATACTAGGTTAAAGTGAGACACTGATTTCAAGAACAATAAATATTATTATACTATGAATGATTTTTCTCAACTAGCACTTAAATCAGATGCATGACAAGAATTCTATAGATATTGATATGTCACCCCAACAACAACTTTAGAAGCTCGTGCTTTCTTTGATATGGTGTTAAACCATTGAAAATATAGACCAGGCTCAGAGTCATTTAATAAATCTGTCGTTCAATATGAAGAGACTTGACATATGGATGGTTCTAAAACTGGTAAGGCAGCAGATAAAGAAATGGAGATTTGGTTAGATGATATGAAATATGATGATAATTGAAATGTAAATCCTGAGTGGAAAACATTCATTGAAACTGTTAATAATAACTTTTATGATAAGACAGCAACAAAGAATTATATCTATGAAACATTCTATAATTGGATGTGAGATAATTCAGATAATCCTAACTATAATCTATATCTAAAATTATTGTGACAATGAAATCTAAATAATTATATAGAACAAAGAATAGATGAAGAAGTTAAAAAAGCTAATATATGAAGATGAAAGAAAGCTGATCAAAAATGGGATGAGACAGAGTGGAAGAATGTAAATTATAATAAATTATTATTAGAAATTTGAGAGTCTGAATTTAAATGAGAATGAAAGACTGTATTCCAAGAAGCTCAGCTATTAGATAAAGATACAGCCACACAATATGCTTTGGTAGCAATAGCTGATGAGCTACAATGAGAAGATAAAAAAGAATTAGAGAAATTCTTCACAGTTACAGAAGATGAAGATTGAGTTGCGTCTATCAAGTTTAATTATCAATATAAAGAGAGATTAGAACAGTTTGCTAGTATGGCAAGATATTTGGAAGAAAAAAATATAGAATGATTCTTAGCTGAAGCTTCTTCAATAGCTGACCCATATCTAGATAAAGACCCAACTTGAATTGTAACAGCAGAATTAATGGATTCTATTAATAATAGAGTACAAAGTGCAGAATGGTTATCAGCAGAAGAAAAGAATGAAATTATGGTTGCATTATTCCATCATAATAGAGAATATATTGAACAAGCTCCAGAGAAACTAAAAGAGCTATTATGAGATGATTATGATAGATATGCTAGAGCTATGAATGAGATGTTGCATGATTGGGATATGGATACATTAAATAATCTAGAACAGATGCAAATGAATTGAGAATGATGATGAGAGTGATGATGAATTAGTAAAGCTATAAAATTATCATCTGCATTAAAGAGTATGAGATTGCCAACATCAGGTTGAAGCTGAACAACATGAACTAGTAGAACAAGAATAAGGAGTTGAAAATTTGTACCTACACAAATCAAAGGTAGTGAATTAATTAGAGATTTATGATTATCGTGATATGCTCCAAAAGATGTTAAGAAGATAGCATTACAGTGATATAACCCAAGTGTATCATTTAAAATAAATAAAGATACAACAAGGAATAAACCAACTAGGAAATCAACACAAGCTATCTCTACTTCTAAACAATTATCTAAACTAGAAGATAAAACAATAAAGGCAATTACGGCTGAATCATAGTTTAAAATTAAAGCAAAAATGTATAGGGTGGTATATTTATCCACTCTGTACATTGTATGCTTTTTATTTCATTTTTAGTGATGAAACAACCTATGATTTCTATTTATATTTTTATGATATAAACAATGTGAATCGATATAAATAAAGTAGAAGAAGATATAATGCAAGAACATATAGCACCAGAGAATGAAAAAGCACAAGAGATGTTAGATAGATTATGTAAAGAAACATTATGAGTATCTGCACAAGAACTGTATCTTAAATGAATATTACTTGAAATCCAAAGTTTACAAGCTGATGCTGAGAACCCTAAATCTATGGAGCTATTATTAAAATATTTAAAAGAGATAGATAATATAATGGGATTCTCTAAAGATAAGAGGGATATAAAAATTAGCTCTCCATTAAAAAGTATGAAAGAAATTTATGAAAGTGTTTCAATAAACAAATAAATATTTATTCAACTAATCTATAATTATGGTAACAATTGAGAAACAAATCTCTGAACAAGAGAAAAAGAAACTTACCAAACTTTATGAAGACAACACCACCCCAGAAGAAAGAACAGTTTACCAAAAACTTAAAAAGATTTTAGAGCATTTTAGTATGAATATTTTTCCTGACCAGTTTGATGCTGTTAAGTCTGAGTTATTATATTCTAAGGAATATGAGCAACAGCTAAAGCAAGAAAACATGAAATACAAATCTGCTAAAATCTATCCATTAATTGCATCTGTACACGACACATTTATGGATTCATTATATGATAACGACTTAAGACCTAAAGTATTCCCTATGGAAGAAATAGATCCAGAAAAAGTTGATAGTGCTGAAAGGTTTTTTCAACGATGAACAGAGATATCTGAAACAGAACAAACATTAGAAATTGTTAGGAATGAGTGTTCTTTAATCTGAGCTTCTTATTGTATCCCTTGATATACGACAGAAACAATGAAATCTGAAGATTGAGAAAATAAAACAATATTTATTCCATCATTATATCCTGTATCTTTCTTTGAGATGTTCTATAGTATCTGAGCTACAGATTTCTACAAAGCACCAGAAAAATTTAGAAGAAGATTTATTTCTTTCTCTCAACTAGAAGAGACATTCTATCCTATCCGAGAAGATAACTGAGATATTAAATGAATGTGAAAAACATTAGAAGAAAAGAAAACTGCTATCTTAGAATCTCCTATGCCATTATCTAAAGCAGATTATACTAAGATATATGACATCAATGCTTATTCTTCAACATATCTATGATACATATGACAGCTAAAAGATTGAGAACCTATTA
>JAZUKX010000020.1:0-9237 GCA_045643505.1 Candidatus Absconditabacterales bacterium
ATAATACTTATTGTATATTTTACATTATTATTCTATTTAAAATGATCAACAAAAACACTCTTGACAAATCAGCGTTAGTAAGCATTGATAATACGCAATGATTTGAAAACTCTAATTTAAATGAGTTGTATGTAAATGAAGGTGAATTAGCCGCAAAAATGACAAAAGAAGCTGTTGATATGTGTAAACAACAGGGGATGATGATCATAAACGTGTTTGATAACCACCCAGAATGACATGTACTGTTCTCATCAAATTACAAGAACAAAAAGCCTTATGATAGTATATCTTATGATGAGGTATCCAACTGGAATGATGACCAAATTTGAGATAGGGCATGATTCTCACTACAAGAATTACAAGATTATTTAAAAGAAGCTTGACAAGAAACTTTACGACCTGATCATTGTATAGAAAATACTCAATGAGCAGAATTAATGTCTCCATTGAAAAAAACTGACTTTGATTACCACATTCCAAAATGAGAGAAGGTTGTTAATTCATGATATAGTGGGTTTGATCATACTGAACTAGAGTCATTGTTAAAATCTAAAGATATTCAAAATGTGATTCTAACATGAGTAGCAACCGATTATTGTGTTTGACAGACCGCATTCGATGCTATGGATAAATGATATGATGTCTACGTTATTAATGAGGCAGTTAGAGGGGTAGCAGAAAATACAACTAATAAAATGCTAGAACTATTTGATAACCGTTGAATACGCTGTATAACATTAACAGAACTTAGTAAATTATTATCTCAATAGATTATAAATAAAAAAAATTTTAGACGTTAGTTATTGTAAAAAATACATTTATATTATTAATTATTATACAAATGAACGAAACTTTCAATGTGGCTGATTATAAAAGACAATTAAATGAATTTCCTCAAATTACTTATGAGGAATACCAGCAAATTACAGATGAACAAGTAAGACAGGATATTGCAAAAAAGAATAAGATTCTTCAGACTGATACATATAATAGAACAATGAATATCATCAAATGACCTACGAGATCTAATATCGAAGAAACATTTACATTTTCTATGAGAAGAGCTCCAGCAGGTAGTTCATATATAGTTGTAGATGGTATTAGGAAAATGATAAAAAATTTATTTAGTTATCCTATTACTCAAAATGAATTAGATTTCGCAAAATCTTTTTATGCAGATCAATGACAAAAATGATGAGTATGATTTTTTGATGCAGATATGTGGCAAAAGGTAATAGATAATGGATGATATATGCCTCTACATATAAATGCAGTACCAGATGGTACAGTAGTACATCCAAAGGAGCCAGTTATTACAGTTACAGGACCATCAGAATTAGCTGCAATATTCGAGCCAATGATAATTAGACCATTCTTTAAAAGTGCAATAGCAACTACCGGTAGTATGTATGCAGATGAACTTGGATGAACTATAGCTCCAATATGTGAACAGTGAAAAAGGGCATGAGTAAATGAAGAAGCTCATATGGATGGAAATGCTTCATTAATTGTGGGATGATGATTAGATAAGACATCAAATGATGCTGCAGCTCTAGTTTATAACTTAAAGACATCTGGTACAACAGCACATAGACTTTATTCATCATATCCTACAGAGCAAGAAGCAATGGACGCTGCAGCTAAAATAGACAATATGATTTTACTTACAGATTTGATAGATACAAAGAGTTGAATAGAGAAAGCTCTACAAATAAAACAACAAAAACAAGCTGAGTGAAAAAATGTTATGCTTAGATTAGATAGTGGGGATATTGCAGAATTAGCTATATATGCATTATCTAGGCAACAAGAATTATGAATGACTAATCCAAATAAAGATAAAATTTGTGTATCTGATTGAGTATCTACAATAGAAAAGTTTAAAAATCTTAGAAAAGCAATTAAGGAAGCAGGATTTGATCCAAATTTATTAGTATATGGTATATGAGGATGATTAATCGCAAATGATAAAACAAGAGATGCAATGTCTGGAGCTTATAAATTAACAAATGGAGAAGGAGGCGCTACATGAAAGCTTTCAAATGATATATGAAAAGAATCTATACCAGGAAAGTTGAATATAGAGATTAGAGATGGAGTAAGATATCTTGTTCAAGAAGATGAACCAGTACAGTGAGAAAGATTATTAACAACAGTATATGATCATGGTAAAATGTATTATTGAGATGATGATTTATTAGCTATTAATCAAGCAAAAGAGCAAAGAGAAAGGACTAAACAACGAGAATGTTATGAAACTAAAGAAAGTGATGTTACAAGAGAAATGCACGAGCAAGTAAGAGAAAGATTAAAAGCTCAGATTGCAGAATATTAATTGTTAGTAAATGTGATATGAAGGTATGAAAAATAAATCAATAATTTGCAAAATTGATTTAGTGAGAATATAATTAGTAAGATTAAGTTTTATATTATATATTAATAAACAATGAAAATTTGAATAGCTCAGATTAATACCGTAGCAGGTAATGTAGAAAAAAATGTAAAAAAAATTGAAGATGTAATTGAAAACTTTTGAGAAAAGGCAGATGTGTTGGTTTTCCCAGAATTAGCAATGACAGGGAATCCGTTATATGATATGAATAATAATGAAGCATTCGTAAATAAACAAATGCTATTACTTGAAAGTATAAAGGAAACTGTAAATAAGATAAAAAAAGAATTGATAGTAGTTGTATGATTCATTGATATGCAGTGAAATGGAGAAAAAGAATTTTCTAATTCGGCTGCTATTATAGGTAATGATATAAAAATATACCATAAGAGGCAATTAGAAAATAAATGAGTTAAAAATGAACCAAGATATTTTGTTCCTTGAGAAGACGATGTATTATTTAAATTCGGTGGAGAATATACATGATTAGTTACAATTTGAAAAGATTTGGAAGATGAGCAAGTATTACAAAAAGATGCAGATGTAGTTTTTAATTTAACTAGTAGATGCTTTGAATGAGGAAGCCGTTCAGAAGAACTAAAAAAATTGGTAGAAATACAAAAACGTTTATGATTTACACTTGTTCAGGTAAATCAAGTAGGATCTGAATGTTGAATTACATTTGATGGTTGAAGTAAGATTATTTCTAAAGATGGTAGATTGATAAATAATCCTAAAAAATTTGAAGAAGTTGTGGATATTGTTGATGTAGAAAATTGTAATGAAGATTATTCTCATAATTATCAAGATGTAGAATCTAAAGAAGATACTTTACAAGCATTAAAATTATGATTAAAGGATTATTTAGAAAAAAGAAATATTAAAGACGTAGTTATCGGTATTTCATGAGGAATGGATTCAGCTTTAGATTTAGCAATTATGGCCCAGGTAATTTCCCCAGATCATATTCATGCTATTTATATGCCAACAAAATTTAATGCTCAAGAATCTTTAAGTTTATCACAGCAGTTAGCAGATAATTTATGAGTAGAATTAAAAGTTGGTCCAATACAAGATTTGGTGATTTCTTATGAAAAATTTGCAGAACAATATCTTTGAAAGAAATTGGAATGAGTTAGTCATGAAAATGTACAAGCAAGGATTAGATGAAACATACTAATGAACTTATGAAATGATTTTAATGCAATGATTGTTAATAATTCAAATAAAACAGAATTAGAATTATGATATTGAACATTATATGGAGATTTAATCGGAGGATTATGTCTCATATGAGATTTAAAGAAAACTGAAGTATATGAATTAGCCAAGTATATAAATAAAGATAAAGAAATAATTCCTTGGTGAATAATTACTAGAAAAGCTTCAGCAGAATTGAGCGAATGACAGGTGGACCCATTTAATTATGATAGGGATTGTGATCCTGTAGATGATTTAGCTTCAGGGTATTCTATTGAAGAAGTTGCTGAAAAATATCAGTTACCTAAGGAGTATTTAGAGTCATTACAAAAAAGAATAACTAGATCTAGATTTAAGGCGGCACAACTTCCTCCAATATTAAAAGTATCAGCTCATACAATTAGGCAATGAACACAAAATCCATTTTAAAAATTTAATTGTATTAAAGATGATAGAAAAAACTTGATTTTTAAAAATTTAATTGTATTAAAGATGGCAGAAAAAACTTGATTATTTGTTACTCGTGCACAACCAGGATTGCACTTCGGACATATAGATTGATTGAAACAATGACAAGAACAATGAATTACTAAGTGGATTATTTGAATTTGATCATCAAATAAAGAGTGAACTTCCGATAATCCATTCACATATGAAGAAAGGAAAAAAATGATAGAGAAATCGGTAAAAGCTCTTTGAGATACGATGAATGTTGAGATATGTCCAATCCCAGATTTTTGAGATATGAACTTATGGATGAACCACATCTTAAGGTATTTGCCAGACTTTGATTATGTTGTATCATGAAACCCATGGGTGCTTGAAGCTATGAAGAATGCTGGTAAAACACCAATTCCTCTAGAAGTTAGGAAAATGATAAAAGGTTCTACTATTAGAGAAATGATTGCGAGAAAATGAGATTTAGCAGAATCTCTTCCAAAAGAAGTTATTGATTATCTTGAAGAAATTGATGCATCATGAAGATTAAAAAAGATTTTTAGTCAGGAAAGAAGATGTCCATGATTGACTGTTGATATCGTATGCTTCGATAAAAAATGAAAGTTGATACTAATCCAAAGAAAAAATCCTCCATATTGAGTAGCTTTACCATGATGATTTGTAGATGTATGAGAAACTTTAATTACCTCAGCTAAGAGGGAAATGAAAGAAGAAACTTCAGTAGATGTGAAAATAGAGAAAGACGACTATTTATGATATCGAGATGAACCAGATAGAGATCCTCGTGCTCATGTGATTAGTCATGCATATAAAGCGGAAATTATATGATGAGAGGTTAAAGCAGCGGACGATGCTAAAGAAATTGTTTTGGTAGATCCAAAAGATTTAGACAGTCAGAGTTTTGCTTTCCCAGATCATAAAGAAATGATAAAACAAGCTTTATTAAATAAATAGATAGAAATGAAAATATGAATGTATGGATGAAAATTTATGCCATTGCATAAGTGACATCTCTATTGCATAGATGTTGCATCTAAAGAATGTGATAAAGTATATGCAATTCTATTTATAAATTGAGGAGATGAAATCGAAATTTTGGAGAACTATCAATGAAATAAAGAAAGCCTTCAGCCACAAAAAAGGTTTGAATGTTTGCAAAAGGTTTGTTCATTATATGATAATGTAGAACCAATAATTATTGATGTAAAAGACTGTAAACATCCAGATTGAACTGAAGATCGAGATGCTGAAACGCCATTAGTTAGAAAATTTATCCCAGAAATGACTTACGTATATTCAAGTGAAGAATCTTACTGAGATTATTTTAAACGTGCGTATCCAGAAGCAGAGCATCATATAGTAGATGCAAAGAGAAAGAAGTATCCAATCAGTGGAACAATGATTAGGGCTATGGATACTTTGAAAGAACAAGAAGAATGGATGGTTGGAATTTAATATGAAACTTTATTTATTAAAAAAACTTAATGACATGAAAATATGAATTTGCTTTTGAACTTATGCTCCATTACACCAATGACATTTAGATGTAATAATGAGAGCTAAGAAAGAAAATGATAAATGTGTTGTATTTGTTAGTTGAAATGATGATGACCGTTGAAGTAAATACGGATTACCTTTATCTAAAAGATACCGTTTAGTAAAAAAGTTCTTTGAGAAGGATGAAAGTATAATTGTACTTAAAATAGATGATTCAGCTCTATGACTAGATGATAGCCGGAGTTGAGAAAACCGGAAATTTTGGCTTTCCAATGCTTATGATCAGATATATCAACAACAGTTGTGCTGAGATATAACATGGTATGTATCAGAACTTTCATATAAGGAGGCTATAGATGATGTTATTAATAATATTAAAGTAGAAGGTAGTGTAAGGAATTGTCCAACAATTTTAATGGATCGCTCAGAAAATTTAATATCTTGAACTGAATGTAGAGAAAATCCTATAAAAAATCGAAATAAAATTGCCTATCCATTTCATGGACATCTTAGTCATAATATACTTGTCGTATGAACAGCTAGTGAATGAAAAACTACTTTAGTGCAGGACATAGCAAAGTATTTTTGACTAGTATACAGCGAAGAATACTGAAAGTTAGCAATTAAAATTAATTTAAAATCAGATTGAGATTTAACATGTAAAGATTTTGTAGACT
Organism: Candidatus Absconditabacterales bacterium; assembly: GCA_045643505.1. Taxonomy (GTDB): domain Bacteria; phylum Patescibacteriota; class Gracilibacteria; order Absconditabacterales; family Absconditicoccaceae; genus JALOAF01. The sequence continues at coordinate 6,226 of JAZUKX010000020.1, forward strand.
TCTTGAATTGACAGTATTTATTAAATCGTAGTAAAATAGATTCAAAAGAAAATACGGGTATCTTTATTTCGGACACAGATAACCTTATTACATTAATGTATGCAAAGAGGTATACCACTATGAGAGAATTGTGTGAGGATAATTCAAACGATTTTCCAGTTACTCCAATGGAATATGAAACTGTTTTAAAGCCATTGGCAGCTACATTGCAAAAATGAATAAAATGGGATAAGATATTCTTTTTAACCCCAAATGCTAGTTTTGTGGATGATGGTACAAGATGTATGCTACAAGCATCAATGGAAGAGAGAAAGAAAAATGAAAAAATATTGATAGATTTACTCAAAGAGTTCAACCTTATGGATAAAGTAGAATTTTTAACAGGATGATCATATTATGAAAATTTTTGTAAAGTAAGAAAATATATAAAAACAATTTTATCTTATAAATAATATTAAAATGAAATTAAAGAAATTTTTAAAAGATGAATTTGTTAGCTGAAGAACAAAGTTTGACCGGATGTTCTTATTACTCTGATTAATTTTGCAGATTCTGGGTATAATTATGTGATTTGTATCATGAACTCCAGATTCAGTATGACTTATTATTTCTTGACTAACATGAGTTATTTCTGTTATTTTGTGTAGTCAGTGAAAAATCTCATTTTATGTGTTTGGATATATTCAGCTGTTGACTTATGTGTTCTGCTTTTCAATTCCTAATCATCTACACTGAGAGACTATAGAAAATGTTATGTATTTTATTACCATGATTTATTGAACATATGTATGGTTTAAAAACTATAAAAGAGATGAAAAGACAAATTCAATAGAAATAAAAGCAAAAAAATTATCTAAAAAATGATGGATATTGAATATTGCAATTTTTGTTTTGTGAACTATTTGATATTGGATTTTTTTAAAAACAGTGCCAATGTTTTGAGTACTTGATAGTCAACCATTTATGGATTCAATCACATCAGTACCTGCATATATTTGACAGATTTTGATGGTATTGTGATACCGCGAGCAATGGCTATTCTGGTTAATATTAGATGTGTTTAGTGTTGTATTAGCGTTTAGAGCTTGATCTCGAGTAATGGTGGCTCAATTTGTCTTTTGGACAGCAAATTGTATTTATTGATATGTTAAGTGGACTAAATCAGCTAATTATGAGGGTTATAAACAAGTTTAAATGTTACGTAAAAGTGTTTTGTATCAGTATTAATATAAGTTTTATTTAATAAAATTTATAACATGGAAAAATTAAATTATTATCCAATAATTGATACAAAGAGAGAAAAATCTAAAGATTTGATTTCAAAATTGGAAAAAAATACAAAGATAAATCTTGTATCTGATCTATCAATGGCCGATATTATATTAGTTTGAGGATGAGATTGATTTATGTTGGATACTATAAAAAATAATATTGATAATTGAAAGCCTTTTTATGGCGTTAATTGAGGGACCTTGTGATTTTTGCTTAATAACTTAGAAGATGAAATACCAACTTCATTTAATGATATCAAATTTGTATCAGAAAAGTGCTTGGATGTAGATGTCTTAACAGAAGATGATAAAATGTATAGACAGCATGCTGTATGAGATGTAGTTGTTGGAGGAAATGTATTAGATTATTGTAAGTTTGATATTTCTAGTCCAGATTTTAAACAAAAGGTCGTATGAACATGATTGATTGTGTCGACAGTCTTGGGAAGCTCGTGATATTGGTTATCTAATTGATGACAAATATTGCCATTGAAAAGTGATATCTTGTGAATTATGTGAATTGCAACGAAACCATTTAATTATTATTTATTAAAATCTCAAAAAATATTAATAACACCTACATCAAGGCATGATGTTATGGTTTGAGTTGATTGATATTGATGAAAAATTGATAAAGTGAAACAAATTTGTATAGATATATCGGATAAAATCATTAATTTATGATTTAGTGCCAAACGTGATTTTGATGCAAAAAGAATCGCTCTTTCAAATCAAAAATTGTGATGATTATAATTATATAATTTTAAGTAAATAAAAAGGAGTGATAAATGTTGCTTGTTCAGATTCTAAATTTGAATACTAAAATTTAGAATTTGAATTGATATTGATATTGATATTGTAGTTCCTTCCTATGATATAATCTTTTAATTCTTAAAAATTTGGTTTTAAAACTTCCATTAAAATTAAATCGTACCATTTTCACTCTACATATTCAGTATGCGTTAGTTTTCAAGCTTCTTTGAATCCACATTTTTTGTAGCAAGCAATAGCTCTTTCATTGTAACTTTTTATCCACAAAAATATGTTGTACAGATTTAATGTATTGTATCAAAATCACAATAATGCTTTGATAGCATCTGTACCATATCATTTATTTAGTTCATCATAATTTCAGATAAAAATTCCAAGTTCTGCTGTTTGATTTATGAAATTAATATTGTGTAGTCATATAGTTCCAAGTAATTCATCTCAATCTTTTTTTATGATTGCGAAAATACGATCATTTTTATTATGTATTTGTGATTCTATCCATTCTTTTTCTCATTGTACAGTAGGTATGTTTTGTGTGGCTGTAATGTTGTTTGAAATCCTACTATCACACATTCGTTTTACAAAAGTTTCAGCGTCTTCAATATTGAGTGGAGAAAGATAAATTTTTTCTCAGATTACTTTAGGAAAGTATTTCATTTGTAGATTTGAAAGGATAAAACAATTCTAATACTATTTTTTCTATATAAATAATAATATGAATATCAATAATAATTTGTTATATTTATTAGATTTTTTCTTTGATAAAATTATATATATTTTTGTATTTTATTTTGTAATGTAAAAATATGTCTGTCGTATTTCAAAATTTAAATATTTTTGATTGATTTGAACTTTTTAAATGAAGTGTGTCATTTTCTGGTGAAAAAATAGACAAAATTGTGAAATATACAGACAAAATAGATATTAATCCTGGAGATGAAGTCATGTCATCAAGTGATTTTTTGATGCC
>JAZUKX010000021.1:0-2559 GCA_045643505.1 Candidatus Absconditabacterales bacterium
TAATATATTAATTATATCATACCTAAATTTTTTTAAACTATATTTTATAATTTTTCATATTGTTTTTTCTATAGCAATAACTTCTGTATTATTTGGAATAATTCTCATTATTGTTTTATCATACTTTAAAAACTGTTATTAATAATAAATAACTGATTATGTCAATATTTTTTAACATTGAATGCATAAAATTCTTATCCGTCAAACACTTCCATTTCTTTACGTAAGTCTACTATATATAAATCACCTTTGATTGTAAATTGTAATCCTAATTTATCATTACTACGAGCTAAACTATTTGGTATATTCGCTACCATCCATATTTTTGTTTCTTCTCCAGGTTTCAAAGGAATCGATTTCAAAGATCTTGCTTCATATCAGTCAGCATCTAATTGACCAATATTTGTGATAAATACTGTTCAATCATATTCTTCACTATCATTTACAATTACTTTTGCAGATGAAACAGGCAAAAAATCAATATCATTTTGTGATAAGTTTTTGATCATATAGCTTGCAGACATTGCATTTTCTGTATCAGTAGTAGACCATTGTTTAACTTCTGCTCAATTTTCTACAGAATCAACATAGTAATAATACCATCACGCAGCTTCTCATTTGTCTGTAGTCACTTCTGCCCAAAAATCTCTGATAGCATAATCCGGAGTTTTGATATTGCTTTTTGCTGTAATTTGTGTCATTCAAGGTTTATTCACTATTTCAGGATTCTTTGAACACGATTTCAATAAAAGTAACAATATTACCAATAATATTATTATGATTATTACCATAATTACATTTCTTTTTGTCTTTTTTTGTGCTTTTTGACTTTGCTGTTGTGCATCCTGCTTTAATGTAGGCATATTGAATTTATGAGAATATAAAATATTTAATTATCAATTCTAGGATATATTATTTCTGGCTTTAGATTTACAGTAAAATCTGTAGCATTGAAAGCGTTTTCTCGAGATTCAAATGATCAATTTTTGGCTGAGTTTAAGCCCATCATATAATCAAATCATAATATGTTTTTCATCTTTTCAAATCAATCAATCAGAACCGGAGCAGATAATATAGCTAAATTTTTTGCAACATAAAGCAAATTTTGCAAACATTGTATAGCTTCATCTCTAGTTGCTTCATCTTTATATTTTACTCGTGGCTCTTCTTTTGTGATATATTCATTTGCTTTTTGTACTATTTGATACCATTTTTCCAAATATCATCTAATATCTTTATTTTCTACATATTCTTGGACGCTATTTATATTGAATTCATCAAACCAATTTGTCAAATTTCATGCTTTTGCTTGAGTGATTCCATATTTTTCTCATAATTTTGTCACTCTGTTTACAAAATTTCACCAAGCTCAGATAATCATACTATTATAAACATTATTCAATCTATCCATTGAAAAATCTCAATCTCAATCAGTTGGTACATCATACAATAGATTGAAAGACATTGCATCTCTTCCATATTTCAAAAGAGGTTCCATTGGATCTATCACATTTCATGTAGATTTTCACATTTTTTTACCATTCAAAGTCAAAAATCCATGAGAGAGTAGCTGTTTTGGCAATGGTAATTCAGCTGATATAAGCATTGCAGGCCAAAATGCTGCATGAAACCTTAAAATATCTTTTCAAACTATATGTAAATCAGCAGGTCGAGAGTCTGTCCATTCATCATTTAATCCAAATCATTGTCCTGTTAAATAATTTGATAAAGCATCACACCAGACATACATTACATGATCTTCATCACCAGGTACAGGTACTCATCGAGGTAAACTTGTTTTTGGTCTAGAAAAACTTACATCTTTTGCATTTTCTAAAAAAGCTAATATTTCATTTTTCCTTTCAGCTGGGAATACTAGATATTCATCTTTTTTGATTAAATCAGTTACCTGATCTTTGTATTTTGAGAGTCTAAAAAAATAATTTTCTTCATTTACTTCTTCTATCTCTCAATTTGGATGATCAGGACAAACTAAAATTCATTTTTCATTTTTTATCAAATCTTTTTCTGTTTTGAAAGATTCACATCAAGCACAGTAAAGCCCTTTGTATGATTGCTTATATATATCTCATTTGTCTGCCATCTTTTTCCACAAAAGTTGAGCACCCGCAAAGTGTTTATCTTGGTCAGAAGTCCTCAAAAGTACATCATAAGATATTTTTAATCTAGAATACATATCTCTAAAACCTCATTCTCATTCTACATTTTCATGTAAAAATTCATGAATTTCTTTATTTTCTTTTTGAGCTGTCCTTCGATTTTTGACTCCATGTTCATCTGTTCAAGTTTGAAATTCTACTTGTTTACCTGTCATCCTATACATCCTGACAATTGTATCCGCAATAATAATTTCCAAAGCATGACCGATATGTGGTTTTGCATTTGGATAAGCGATAGCAGTAGTGATATAGAATTTCTTCATAATTAAAAATTAATAATTAAAAGTTAATAATGAAAAAAAATAAAACAAAAAAATATTAAATTATTCATTATTCGTTTTTCATTATTAATTATTTTACTATTGTTTTTCAATGTTTT
>JAZUKX010000022.1:0-7245 GCA_045643505.1 Candidatus Absconditabacterales bacterium
CAAAGGGGGACTATTTCGACGTCATTTCGAATGAACGTGAGAAATCCACATTCAGCGTATGTCATCCTGAGGCAAGGCCGAAGGATATAAATACGCAACAAATTAGATTCTTCGGTCGCTACGCTCTCTCAGAATGACACACACAATGTCATTTCGAACGCGGGGAGAAATCTACATAATACAAAAAAAAGACCTTAGAACAACTTCCAAGGTCAAATTTTACGATCTTTTTACATTTAGGCAACCAATTCTTTGTGTTTTTTTTATTTATTTTTGTATGAAACCACACCGAAGTGTCTAAAGTTCCTCCAAGCAATGGTCTTTTGCTTTTTTGTTACAAAACGTAGAGAAATTGGCCTAATCAATTTATCTACAGTAGTGTAGCAAATTGAGTAAACTATCTAACAAAAAACTGATTCAATACTAAATATAAAGATCCAAAACATCAAATCTCATAGATATGACTAACCTATAAATATTTGATGACATTCTTATTATATACAAAAAAATAAATTTGTCAAATTTTTTGATAGAAAATTAGATAGTTTTTATTGAATTATATTTCCTTTTTCATATCTTAGGTTTTGGTACATTTTTTGTATTTTAAATAAAATTTATGTAATGAAAAAAGGAGTGGTTTTATGAATTTGAGCATTATCCTTGTGCTTTTTATTGATTTGATGCTCCAATAGTAATATTTCAAAAGTAGAAGCTCAAGATATTGCACTAAAAGATTCAAATTGGGCAAGAGACGATGTGGAATTTACAAAGACAGAATTTGATCGCAAAGAAAACAAATATGAAATAGAATTTACAGCAGATGGAGATTATACATACGAATATGAAATAGATGCCAAAAATGGCGAAGTAATTGTTGATGAAGATTTTGTAGTGTATACAGAAAATGACGCTCAGACAATTGCTTATACTGATGCTTGATACACAGAAAATGATGTCACATTACTATCAAGCAAAGAAAAAACAATAGATGAAAAAACTTATTATGAAATAGAATTTGTAGATGAATGAAGCAAAATCTGTAATTACTTAGTTTCTACTACAGATTGAGAAATTGCGTCTTCAAAATGTAAAAATAGTGATTATCGAGAAAAAGAATTAGCAAAAAAAGAATCAAATTAAAAAACCATACTTATTTTAATCCTTTTTTAATCCTTGTAATCCACAAGGTTTTTTCTTTATCAAAAATATATATGCATTTACTCCAAAGAAAATTAATGCCATCATCACAAAAATTACAATTTTGTTCAATCTATTTCCAGACTGCATTAGCATGAGTATCATCATCACCAAAGACCAAATCCAAACAAAAGCTCTCACTTCTCATCTACTCCAACCAAGTCACATCAATCTATGATGTATATGAGTATAATCTCATTTCATTGGATTTTTTTTCAATATAAAGATCCTATATAATCCAACCCAAATTGCATCAAAAATCACTAGAGAAAGTGCTACAACTAATGTTCATATTTTTGCTCATCAAGCTACAGATAAATAAGATAGAGAAAAACCAAAAAACATAATTCAGACATCTCTCAAAAGTCAGAATGGCTTAAATTCTACGATAGTAGAAATGAGCGAAATAAAGAATAAAATCAATGATAAATTGGAAACCAAAACTAATATATCTCGATTTGTAAATGTGGTGTATACTTTCATCACGACAAATTTTATCAACAAATATATAGTCAAAAATCATATTGCAGACACTCCGCTAGCTTGCCCATTGATTCCATCAATCCAATTGATTGCATTTATACAAAGCATTGACCAGATCACAAAGAATATCACAAATATCCATTGAGGGAATTTCCAAACAAAATCTCAAAATACTAATTCTTGTCATTCTCAAATTCATCATATATACACTGCTAAAATTGCTCATCAAATATGTGCAAGCAATCTTATTCGTTGAGGAATTCTAAAATTTAATCTTCACATATATCATAGTTCTTCTATCAATTCAACGATGATAATTGGCAATACTCACAATATCAATCACAAAAATAATTTATTTGAAAATATTTCTGGGAAACATATAAGCACAACTAAAATTAGACTCAAATATGCAAAAATTCACATCAATGTAGGAACAGGTCATCTCACTCATTTTAAATCGGCACCTGGTCTGTCCAATATTTTACATTTTTTGAATACAAAAAGTCATAGTATAAACACAATTGCTACCAGACAAAATGATAATATGTAGTTTAATATCATCTGTATAATAAAATTATAAATATACACAAAAAAATAATCAATCAATCAAATATTTCAAGCAAAAAATAAGTGTAAGGTTTTGGCTCTGGAGTTTACTAAAGAACCCGTGGGTCTACAAAATATAAACAGAAATTTGACAAAACAATAAAAAATCAATATAATAATATTATGTAATGATTTATTATGTTAAATTTTTAATATGTGAAAATTTCAAAAAATAGTATGATGAGCCGCCCTTGTATGAAGTTTGATGTTCGGATGAAATAGTATGGCACAGACACAAAACACAAGAGAATGAAGTAAAACAAACACAGAATTTGTACAAAATAATAATTCTGAACAATTGATAAGTACATTTAATTCTTCTCCAGAAAATTTAGATCGAGAAAAAATAAATAATATGGATATTGTAGATGTCCCTATTGATGTTTTGAGGTATTGAATGTTGAAAAAAATGAATGAAATAAGGAAAGCAAATGGATTAAAGCCACTAAAATATGATGAAAAATTAGCATCTGTGGCTCAAAATTTTGCTAATGAAAATTTGACTCGAAGTCAATTTAAAACACATAAAGATAGTCAATGAAGATGACCTTCTGAAAGAATTTATGATGAATTATGAGATTATGTGAAAGAAATTTATAATAATTGATTTGTAGAATGAGTTTGAGAAAATATATGAACAGTATCTGGATACACTATTAATTCAATTTTTTCTGCACGATTACATAGTGAATGACATAGAGAAGCATTACTCTCTAAATATGTAAATTCAGTATGATTTTGAATAAACAAATCACATAATGTGATTATCCACACATTTTGAAATGTATAAAAAATTTTTATCAAATAGATATAGATCTGTTGTCCTTAGTTACACTAAATCTTGGCATTATTTTTTTTCATTCTAAAACAGAGGTTTTGAATTTATCATCATCCAATAAAACATTAAAAGCTTCTAAAAATCTATTTTCTGCTAATTGTTTTTGAATAGCTAAATTAGAAGGTGTCATTTCTTTTGCTTTCCCATCTTTATCAATTCGTGTTTTATTTTTAAATTTTCATAAAATATCTTCGCATTTAGATATTAAATCAGTAACAATTTCTTCTCATATTTTACTTATTAATTCTGTTTTTAATGTATTTCAATCATCCTTCATTTGTTTTAATTTTGTATTTGCATCTGCATCTGGAATATAATATCATTTATTGTCTATATTTACTCAACAAGTTAGAGGCACTTGTTTATTGTATATATTAGGAATTTTTGTTAGATTATTTTTTAACTCTTTTTTACTTTCTTCATTTAATTTGTATTCACCACTTTTAAATATTTTTCCAATTTTTTTTGTATTAGCAATCTCTCAATTTATAATTCTACATCCAAATTTTATTTCATCGTAAATATTTCAATTTTTTTGAGAACTTGTTTCAATTTGGATATTATAATCTGAATATATGCTTGGTATCTTTATTACACATACTTGTTTATCATCAGATATTCAGTTTGAAAATTTAATATCATTAGGTAAGTTACCACCATTACAAAATAAACCATCTTTTCTGTAAGAACACGTTTTTGAATATTTGTTTCAATTTTCATCTGTCAATATCAATGTAATATCACCTCATCAATCCCCATTAATTCATGTTGGCTCAATCAAAATTGAAGCATCATTTCATTCATTTGAAAAATTAAAATAATTAACTGATTTTACAAATCTATCTACATTTTGTTCTGTTACATCTTTTAATGTTGGGTATGACCAAAAAATTCTTCAAACATTAGTAACTCATTGTTCTCAATTTGTGCTAGAGCCATCTCAAGTTGCTAAATTTACAAAATTTGGATAATTTTCAATATTTCCACCAAATTTTTTATATAAATCAATTGCTTTTTCTTTTTGTAAACTTTGTGCTTGCTCAAGAAGATTTTGAACATCATCCCAGCATGTAACTCAAAAAGTTTCAGGTGTTATAGGAGCTCATTTGTTTAATTTTTTCTGGATTGTTCATAGAGGATCTTCTGTTATTTGCATCAACATTGATAGTTCATTAGCAACCTGTGCTTTTTTTACATCAGAATAATCTTTTATAGAATCTATTGTAATTCAAGCTAATATTTTATTAAATGCATCTTTTTCATTTTTTGATGTTATGTTTAGCTCGTTAATTAAATCATTTATTAATTCATTATCCAATGCTTCTTTTGTATTTTTTCAATCAAAAGTCTTTGTAGCATTATCAAAAGTTTCACTTGATATATTAAGTAAATTATTTTGTTCATACTTGTTTGAAGCATTTTCTATAACCATCACACTTTCATAAAAAAATAAATACTACTTAATTATATGCAAAAATATTTATTTTGTCAAATTTTGAATGACATTTTTATCTTTATCTAACAAAAAATATCAGAATACAAATTTATTCATCTTTCTTTGTTGTTTTTAATATAACCCAAATAATGAACAAAATCAATAATGCCCACTTTATCCGATCTCAGACTGCATTCAAGAAAAATCACCGTTTTACAGTCAAATTTGAGATGAAATAAATATATTTGATTAAAATTTTTTCTGGCCAAATTCGGATTCATCGTGGAATTAATTTAAACAGCATTGTACTAATAAAACCATAAATCATGACAATTGCTATGATTGGAGATATGAAAAAATTTGCGATAATTGACAATAAATTAGTTCATCACATGAAAAACAACATAATTGGCAAAACTCATAATGTCGCTCAAATTGTAGGTACGACATAATCAGACAAACAATTTTGACCAAACTTTTTTAGTTTAGATGTGATTGAATCATCTTTTTTTGATTTTGTTTTTTCTTTTTTTGATTGGATATTTGATATAAATTTTTGAAAAAATACAATTCAAATTATCGCTGAATAACTCAATAAAAATCAAACATCATACACCAAGAAAAATGGATTTATGATTAGCATAACGATAAAAGAAATTCACATTGCTCTCCAAATATCAATCTCTCTTCATCGAAATAGTGCTATCAAGGATAAACATCCCATCACTGTAGCTCTAAATACAGAACTATCAAGTCCACAAATCATAGAATAGCAAATCACAGTAATCAAAATTACAGCATTTCTGGCATAAAATGGTAAAAAGAATAAAATTGCTGACAAAAATACCACAATCATTACAATATTTCCACCACTTACAGCAATAATATGGACAAGTTCTGAGTCAATAAAATTTTGATAATCTGCACTTGGAATTTGAGATTTATCTCCAACTAACATTCACAAGACCAATCATGCTTGTGGTGTCTCTCCATATGCTGAAATTATACTTTCTTGTAAAGATTTTCTGATTTTTTGTATCCAAGAAATATTATCTCCACTTGAGTTCAAAAGGACAGAATTTTGTTCAGTGATAGATCAAAAATATCATTTCATCATTTCTCGTTTTGGATAATCAAATTCATAATGGAATAACTCAGAATTGATGTTTTGAAATATATTTTTTTGTTGTGCAAAGTGAAATATATTTGCAGATCAAGTATATCAAAGACTCACATATCAATTTAACCAAATCTCATCTCAAATCTTGTATGTATTTGTAGATTTTAGAAAATATTCACGGCCTGCATTGTCTTGGAAAATATATTTATGATAAGAATAAATATCTGAAATCATTCATGTTCAGACAAAATACTGTCATTGTGGTCAATCTCAATTTTGATAAATAAGTCATGTCGATGTAGAGATAGTTGATATTTTTTTATTGTATGAGTAAGATTTTATAAATACAGATATGATAGAAATTGTCAAAGCTAGTGTGATAATTCAAATATTTTTGATTGGAATTTTGTTTTGTTTTTTGATTTTACAATAAATTATTATTCATACACAAATCAAAAATCGAGATATCAATGCTAGGAAAATATTTTCAAATAATGTTAATATTATTATAAATAATGCAAATGGTAGTATGAATAACATAATAATATATAGGTATAAAGATGTATGTAGACGTATGTGTCATTTCGAGGAGCAAAGCGACCGAGAAATCCATTATTCCTGACTGTAGATTTCTCGCATTCGCTCGAAATGACAAATCTTTGCTATGAGCAATACAATTAACAAATACCAATCATTTTTTTTACCTTGTCTGATTCTGATAGACTTTCAAATCCTTTTTTAAACAATTTCAATGGATACAAGAAATGAAGTCTAGATCAAATTCATCATTCACAAGTCTGAAACAATTCGATCGTTTCTTGCAAATTATGCTTTGTCCAATCATAAATCTCTAAATTTGGGATGATTTTTCTGATTTCTGAATAATAAACTTTATCGTAATTTATATCGGCAGGAAAAAATATTTTTTTACAATCTGAATCATACTTTTCTACGAATTTTTTGATTTTTTTTATATTTTCTTCATTAAAATATTTTGGGGAAATATTGATTAAAACATTTTTTCATTTTTTTCACTTTGCACAATATTTTTGTTCAAAGATAGATTTCGAAAAATCTTGGTATTCCATTACATTTCATACTCAATATTTTTTCACTCTTTGCACAGAAAATCATTCTCTACAGATAATCTCTTTTGCATGAGAAAATAATTTTTTGCATAATATTTGGGTCCTTTTTAATCTATCTGTTCAGATTCATCAGACCAAAATAAAGTTTCATTTGGTAATACAATATCTATGCAAAAGCCATAAATTTCGTCAATCATGCGGAAATTTTCTGTTTTCATCAAAAACTTCTCATCATCAAAATACTTTGAAATATTTTTTATATTTATTTATTCACAAAAATGACAAAAATTGTGTAAATCTTTTTGAAATTTCTGTATTTTCTACAAAATCAATTTTATCTAATATTCATTGGTCCAAAAATTCAACATTTTGTTTTATTCGCTCTTGGATTCGTGAGATGTCTCAGACTTCAATAGTGATATTTTCTGGATTGTATTTTGTTTGCAAATAATTTACCAAACCAAAAAATAATACTTCA
>JAZUKX010000023.1:0-4969 GCA_045643505.1 Candidatus Absconditabacterales bacterium
AAAAAGTAATTTTTAATAAAGTAAATTTAGATAGCTTAAATATATGAGAAGACTATACCGATAATAATATATTACAGTTGTATAATTTAAATAAATATGAATTATTAGACAGTAATGATAAAAATCAATTAATGAAAAAAATTGATGATTGGGTAAAAACAATGTCTACAAGATATAATAGAAATATTGCACAAAATGCAGTTTCTCCTTTTTGTAATGGGAGTTTAGATATAAAACTAATACAATTACATGCAAGTATATGTCTATGAGACCCAAAAATAGAAATAACAGGTAAAAAATGAAACAATAATATAAATTATACGTTTAACAATAAAATAGAAGAATTGACTAATGAACAACGTACAGATATGTATATATTGAGACAAGAAATAGAAACAAGATGAGAGGAAATAAGATTTAGAGATGCAATAAAAAATAAAAAATTTTCAGATATATTAGATATACCAAATATAGATGATATGATGTCTGAAATAAAAGATCAAGAAGCTCAAGAAAGAGTATTTACAAATTTTCTAAATTTTTATTGTCAAGTAAAAGTTTGTGGGTTACATTTTGAAAACCACATATGAAATAAAGATCTTCAGTGAGTACTGATAAATTTAATACAGGCAGAAATATATAAAGATGTATCAGTAGATGTCTTTTTTGATTTTTTAGATAAAGTTGATGATATAAAAAATACAGAAGGATGAGATAATAATTGAAATGATTGAGAAATTGTGACAGATATTTCTGAAACAATATCAGAGATAGAATACGATGAGAAAAAAAAAGAAGAGAAAACAAAGAGAGATGCTATGAGACAAGAATTGAAAGATCAAAACTATACAACGATGTGAAAATATTATAGCAAGATAGCAGAAGAAACAAAGAAAACTTTATTACAAAAAAATAAAGAGTTTGTTGGTTACAATAAAGAACTGGCGTTTAATAATACATTGAAAGAGCGAAATTCTTTGTGTCAGCAATTAGATGGCGTAAATAAGGAAATAAATTTAATATCAGATGATCATGAATTAAAGCTTCATTACTGAAATAATATCTCAATAGATGAAAATCCAGTAACTTATAACTGAAAAACTGCTTACAAAGTAAGCGTAACAGGAGATTCTAAGCAATATTATGTATATTATTCTAGTTCCGAAAAATATAAAAGATTTGTTATGGCTCCAGATCCTATTCCTTGTGAACGGGGATGGTATAATGATGAAAAAACAGAATGAGCATTAAAATTAAAGACTCCAAATTATAGTGCTGAAGAAAAAAATAATATAAAAAAAGTTAGTAAGGATTTGTTGAAGAATCCTTTGTTAACACAAGAACAAAGGGATGAAGTTCTAATTCGTCTTTGAATGACTTTTTCAGAAACTCCAACGTATAAATCATATGAATTAAAGCCTAATTGTTATGGTAGACAAGAAATGTGCTTTAGTATTCCAGGTGTTAATCAAATTTTTTGGACAGAACAGTGTAATGTTAAAATAGAAAAATATGATCCTACTGCAAATATTGTAAAGAAATGAGGTCCAAGTCCTACTGGTAATAATGAACCAATACAAATAACTATTAAATTAGATGGTAAAATTTTAAGTATTAATGGTAATAGAGTACAACAAAGAGACTGATATAAAATTGAACTAAAAAATTGAACATTAACAATACAAAAAACAGTAGAATGATGAGAACTTAGACAAGAATTGTGAGATGATATATATAATCAATATCAAAATGTAAAATCTAGAATAAATAATTTTCAAAAAGAATATGAACTTTATTGAGATGTATTAACACAAGTAAATTCTGCAGATAAATTATCTCTAAATAATCTGACACAGCAACAGAAAAAAATAGTTGAAGATTATGAAGGATATACAACAAGATATGAAAATTATATAAAGGAATGTCAAGGAATGGCCTATGCCCCGACACAATATGCTCAATATCCACAAGCGCCGAAACAGCCTATTTATTCTAATTATTTTGGATTGAAAATACCCGGATGTGAATGAAAAATTGTCCATGCTTCTGATCCAAAAAAATCACTAATACAAAAAGCAATAAAAAAATATGCTAATCAAATTTGTTTCAAACCGACACAATCAACTAACTGAAATATTTATGAAATTAGCTTAGCAGATCTAAAGATTGCTCAAAAAGATGAAAAAGGGAATATCATTTTATATAATATTTCAAATAGTGGAGAACAATGAGAAAAATCGTTAACAATAACAACAGACAATATAGAGTGAATCACAAGAAATTCAGCTTTAGCTTATAGAGCAGTGCTAAATACTCCATGAATAAGAGATGTACAAGCAAATGTAAAATCAGTACAAGAAACACTAAAAAAAATAAATAATATGAAGTCACAATATTACAATAAAAAATTAACTGAAAATTATTTGGATGGTGTACGTGAAGATACTGTTGAGCTATTATCACAATTGCACAAATTGTGTGGAAAACGTGCAGAACTTATAGAAATGAAAACAAATATTGAATCATGGTATCATTGAAATAATTGAGTTAATACATGATCAGAATTGTCTATGCAGTCGGTAATTGATAATGTTCAATTTTTGATAGATGCAACTGATACAAATTGAAGTATACAAAATTTATGTAATAATGTCTTTAGTGATAAAGATTGGCAAAGTAATAATACTTTTTTAAAACGTGTCTGGAATTGGCTGCAAGATTATGGAATACAGACAGTTGCTGCTATAGCAGGGTGAGTATTAGCTGCTGTATTAACTCCAGTTACATGATGATCATCGCTTGTCATATATGCGAAATTAGCCGCAGTAATGACAGCAGCATGAATGATTTGATGAGAAATTTGACATCAAGCGAATAAAGTAATACATAATTTAAATACTACAACATACACTGCACAAAATGGTGAGGTAATAACATCAAAATATGATGCCAAATCTACATTAGACCTTGCAATATCATGAAAAATATCATGGTCAGATTTTGCATTAGAAACAGGAAAACAGTTTTTGATATGAACAGCTACTACTTTTACGTGTATGTATGTTTGAAATTTAGCATGACAGTGGATGTCAAAAATTATTGAAAATTGATGAAACTGAAGTAAATTTGTTGAGATAATTAAAAAACTTAATAAAAATTTTAAAGTACCTAATGGAGATCCTGCTACTCAGGGAATGTTTTCTAGGATGTCTGCAGAAATATCATGAAAACAGAGTAATCTGATAACTCAATTTTCACATGAATTTTTTGAAGAAATTAGTGAAGAAATTTCAGAAACATGACTTAGTGAGATTTCTAATTGAATAAAAATTAATAATCCAGGATTGGCATTTGTGTTTTCATGATTAGCGTCATTGGCAACAGCATGGCATTGCTTGACACCATGATGAAATATGCCAAAAATGTATGAACAAAATGGTATCACTGTATGAAATATAAATTATGATGAGAAAGCAAGAGAGTTAAAAATTACATTAGATCATAATGGTAATGAAGATGTTATTATACAATATTATACACAAAATTGATATACATATACAAATTGACGTCTTGAGATGAAAAATCAAGAGCTGCAAAATATGACAAATGTAATCGAATTAAATGAGACTAAATCATCTGTAGAAACAAGGACATTAGTAAATAATCTTAGTGTATATGGTGTAAGTTTAGAAAACGATAAATGATACTATGCTAGTGCTTCAAAATTGAATGAGATTGCATTAACATGACAATGAATTGTAAAAATAGATCCAAAAACAAAACAGGCAACAGTAATTTTATGAGATCAGACTATTACACTAGATCAGAGACCATATTTTGGTTGAAAATCACATAAATTTGATGTAACCGAATCTCAAGCACGTTCAAATAGTTCAATGATGGATAATGTCCTAGTCGAAATAAATGAACAAAATAAAACAGAAAAAATAGAAGAATTGAGACAAGAAATAAACGAACAATATAAACAAGTAATGGGTGACGATCTAATCCTAACAGATGAGCAATTATTATCGGTTCTAGATGCTCATGAGCAAGATGGAATATTATGAGAATTAAAAATATGACAGTTAAAACAAAAAGTTAGGGTCTTATCCGAGACCATTACAGATCCTAATGTGAGAAGATTTTTGCTTGAATCTGGATTCTGTGGAAAATCTCAAACTATTGAAAAAACAAAATGAAACACGAAAGAAATAGAAAAGTTACAAAAAATATTAGATATTTATACTGATGCTGAAAAAAAATTAAATAATAGTTATTATTTCAATTGAAATAAATCTTTTGACAATAATGGCGTTTGAAGTGATTGAAAATATAATAATATTATTGATGCTGCATCAAATTGAGATGGCATGTTAGATGCTGAATATGAAATATGAAGTATATCCAAACAAAGTGGTATTACATTTGAAAGATTTTGAAAAATATATGGTATAAATGAACAGTATAATGCATTATTGAGGATGAAAAAATTATTTCCTAACAATATTCCTAATATTACAAATGTACAAAAAGATCAAAATTGAAAAGTAGTATCATATGAGATGCAAAAAATAGATTGAGTGACACTCCAAGAGTATGATAGGTCAAAATTAGATATAAAAGACTTAACTAATTTATTAAACATATTTAACAAATTTCAGTCTAATTGAATTTTTCATGGTGATATAAAAATGGATAATATTTTAGTATCAGAAGAAATTCAAGAAGATGGTACAATAAAGAAAAATTTCTGGATTATAGATCCAATTTGATATACTGATATTAAAACCTGGAGCTCTAAACAAACGCTTATAAATGAACAATTTGAAAGCTTAAATAAAATTGCAAAAGATAAACGATGAAAATTGTTAAAAGCACCTAAAGCTATAACTTTAAATAAACAACAAATTTCAAAGCTTGATAATTTTATCGAAAAATTTCAGAATAGTATAAAAAATATAGGATC
>JAZUKX010000024.1:0-5765 GCA_045643505.1 Candidatus Absconditabacterales bacterium
AAATTTATCAAAAGAATCTAAAACATATTTTCATAAATTTTCATTAGATTCTAATAATTTAAATAATAAATTTTTACTCAAATCAAAATCTAAAAACATCAAAACTTTTGCCACTAAACTTTCATTATTTGTATTCATCATTTTTATCAATAAAGATTTCACTTCTGTCTCAGAAAATCACTTCATCATTTGAGAAAAGCAATATCAGAAGGACATATCATCTGCACTTATTTTTCATTTTTCACACAAAGATTTTTCCAAAACTTCAATACGATCTTCTTTTGATAACTTTTTAAATTTTTGATTATTTTCTGAAGAGAAAATCGCATCTCATCATCATGCTTCTATTAATTTCAAAGTAAATTCCTTATCAATTTTCAAATTTCTAAAAATGGAAAGATTTTTTCAAACCATAGCTCAATAATTATGCTCAAACAACAGATTAACTGTATCAAAATCAGGCTTTCGATTTTTAAATCACCATCAAATAAATTTTTTATTTTTTCACAATTTTCCATACATTTTATTATGGACCATTTTATCAAAAAATCATTGTTTCACTAATTCATCAGCCACTTTTCATTCCAATCATTTAAATTTACAAATATTTTCAACCACATATTTTCACGATCCATAATCAATTAATTTCAATGCAATATTATTATAATCATCTTTTGTTAAATCCAAAAATTTATTTAAATTTTCTCATATTCATCTACAAATTATTGGATTATTTTTTTCTAGTAATTTATACAAAATAATCCTATCATCATACATATCTCAATTAATTCAAACAAAATTTTCCATACCTCAATAACATATAGCTTGTCATAAAGCTCTAGGATTTTTTTCTAATAACAAATCAAATATTTTTTTGTAATCCAATCATTTCAATTTTGGCATATTTTCAATCAGTTGAATTCAATATTTCATATCAATTAAAATTTCGGCCAATTCTTGATGTGTCAATCAAAGTTTATCAGTCTGAGATGCTATATCTCGAAAAACATTTGGACACAAATAGACAGATCGATTTATAATTTCTCTCACATCTAAAAACTTATTTATATATGAAAATACAGCTTGATATTGTCCATGATGTAACAAAACTAATGCAATATCAGTATCTAATGTTCATTCAAATTTATCCAAATTTTCTCAAATATAAGATGGTCATGAAATTTCCATCCATTCTCAGTTTACATCTCTACGTTCTTTACTACACCCGGCAATTCTCAAAGTAACAATTTCATGTGCACTTTTATTATTATAACCACCACATTCTTGTACTATATCTTGAACAGTTTTATCTCCCATAATAATTTTTATAATATAAAATTCCTATATATTATAGTCAATTTATAAACATTTTGCAAATTTTCAACCAAAAAATTTAATGAAAATTATTTTTTTACTAAATTCCAAGTCGAAATGACTGGACATGTGTCATTTCGAAGGAATAAAGCGACTGAGAAATCCATGTCGTCGGATGTGGATTTCTCCTCAATCACTTCGTTCAGAGTCGAAATGACTGGACATGTGTCATTTCGAAGGAGTAAAGCGACTGAGAAATCCATGTCGTCGGATGTGGATTTCTCGGCTAAAGCCTCGAAATGACAAAGGCGGCGAATAGTGGATTTCTCGGCTAAAGCCTCCAAATGACGTAGGTGGGGAATGTGGATTTCTCACATTCGTACAGCATAGCTGCATAAATACAGCATAGTTGCATAAATTCGAAATGACCAACAAACATAAAAAAAATCCCATGTATTTCTACACGAGATTTCATATTTTAATTCCAATAATTATTCAGCTTTTTCTTCTGTAGCTTCCTCTTTATTTTCTTCTTCAACTGGAGCTACTTTTACTTTTTCTTTTTTTTCTAATACATCTGGATTTTCTGCATTTACTCTAACTGCAACTTCTCCTTTTATATCTTTGTACAAGAAAGGAACTGTATAATCTCAAATAGTTACAATTTTCTTTTTCATCTTGAAGAAATGATCTTCAACATCGATTTTGTATGTATCTTTTATCATTTTTGCAATATCTGCTTCATCAATTTTTGCATACAAAGTACCATCTTTGTTTACTTTTCCAGTAAATACCAATCCTCCATCTTTTTCAATATTAGCCAACAATCCTTTGAATCATTCTGCTTTCAAAGCTCTTTCTTTTTCTGCAGATTTAATTTTTTGTCCATAATTGTTTACCATCTCAGCTGTAGCTAAAACAGCCATATTTTTTGGTAATAAAACATTCCTAGCGAAAATAGGTTTTACTCTAACTATCTCGTATTTCTCTCACAAATGTTTGTTTGATTCCAACAAGATAACTTCAATAGTCCTGTTCTCTAATTTTCTCCTTGCCATAGCAATAAAATTAATAATTAAAAAGTAATAATAAATAGTGATCTATACACTACTCATCATAAAACAACGATTAGAAATATAAAAAAATAAAATTAAAAATCAATAGTAAATTAGTAAATCATCTACTTTGCACAAATTTTTACATTTATTCATAAAAAGACCCCAGGATTAATTTTAAACCCGGGGGTCTATTATACTCTCACCTATTTCACTGAATCAAAAAACTTCTTTTTCTTTTTCAGCCACCAATCAGATTGCCTTACTAAATTTTGAGCATCGTCATCATTTGCCAATAAAATCTTTATAGCCTCTTCCAAGAAAATTGTATTTTGACTACCCTTTCAGATAATTAATTTCCTTTCTCCTGATTTTTTCAATTCACCTTTTACGAAATTTCATAACGAAACAGAATCATTAAATTCAGTTACTTTTGACATATCATATCAGATTTTTGATAATTCATCTTTGAGATAATTTTTCATACAATCTCAAACCAAGAATAATCTATCAGCCACAGAATGTACATATGCAGCCACTTTCCTATGATCTCATTCAGTCAAATTTCAAAGTTCTCTCATATCTCCAAGCATTACCCAAATTTCATTCTCTGGGAATAAATCTTTCCTGATATTATATACTGTATTCAATATTTTTTGTACACTCAATGGCGAAGAATTATATGTAGAATCAAACAAAATAGAATCATATAATCAGTTAAATACAGAGAATCTTCATCATTGAAGTTTATATTCCAAAAATACATTGTCAAAATTATCAAAAATAGAAGCTTTTCCATCTCTATAATTTACTATATCCAATATTGCCAAAGCAACTCAAATATAACCATAATTAGCTTTTCACAAAATATTTGTAGTGATATTTATGTTTTTTTGCCTTACAGATAAATCAAAGCTAACATTCAATGAATCATTTTCATATTTAAATGTCTCATTTTCAAAAGATACATCACATCATTCTGTTTCATATCATTGTGTTTGATAAGTCAAATAATCAATATCAATTTTTTCTATCAATGACATTGCTGATTCATCATTTTTGTTCAAGAAAGCAAAATCTAATGTATTTTGTACCATTTTTTTCTCCTCTTTTGCAATATTTGCAGGATTTCCAAATTGCATAGAATGAACTGAATCTATAGCAGTAAATACTCAAATGTTTGGCTTAGCAATTTTTAATAGGAATTCCATTTCTCCTGGATGATCTATTCAATATTCCAATACAATTATATCATAAGGTTTTTCTCCAAAAAAGCGCAACCACATAATTAAAAACAATGTTTTCAAGATACAAAACGGAGTCGGAGAGAATTCTTCAATTTTAAATATAGACAAAGATAATCACAATTCTCCATTGAAATTTTTTGGAGATGTATAAATTTTTTTATTATTTACAAATTTACACAATGTCTGATGTATTATCATCCTACATGAAGTTTTTCATACACTACCATTTATCCCCACAATATAAGCTTTATGTTTTTTTATGTAAGATCTAGCCAATTTTGCTAAGATTTTGCAATATAACGAAAACAATTTTTTTCTCATTTGAATAATAATAAAATTAAATTTTTATTTTGATTTTTTATTCACAATCAAATCTTCATTTTTATTTTTTATATTTTCAACTTTTAATTTAACTTCTTCAATAAAATTATTCTGACTCACCGGCTCCAATTCTCCATTTCAGAAAAATATAACCAAAATAGCTGAAATTGGCACAGCTAACAAAACTCACATAAATCACATAAGTACTCATCAAAGCATCAAAGAAATCAAGATCAGTACTGGGCTAATTCAAAGAGCTTTTTTCATAAGTATTGGTGTCAAAATATTCTCTTGTACAAAATTCAATACGTATAATATTACAACAATTAATACAGCTACCCAAAAACTATTATATAAGACAGCTACCATAAACAACAAAACAGCAGTCACAATAGGTCAAATATATGGTATAATATCAAGTAATCAAGTTAATATCGCAATTCATAATTTACTTGGTATCTCAACTCCACATCGTCACATAACCACCAATGCAAGCCACACTGTAAATGCTATAAATAAACTCAACAACAATCTAGCTTTCAACCAAACAGCCAAATTTTTGTAAACTTTTTCTATTTTCAATTTTACAATTTTTTCTTTATCCTTTCATCATAATTTTGATAAAAATTTAGTCACATTTTTTTTATCTGCAGAAAACAAAATACACAAAGTCAAAAACAACAAAAAATTAATCACAATTGATGCAAATCCAGAGAAGAATGACAACACCCAAGATCAAATATGAGTTAAATATGATTGTCATGTAGATATTATTCATCAAAGATTTTCTTGCAATACTGTTTGCAACTGCAATATAACATCATTATTTGAAATATAATTTAACATCAAATCTTTTATTCAATCTCACAATGATGATTCCATAATTATAGTTTCAATTCATTTAGTAGTAATTTCAGCCTGCATATGAGAGACATAAGCCATACCCATAGATAACAAATCTGATATTTGATTTAATAAAAATGGAATCAAAATGATAATCACACCCAAAATCACCACTACAAAAATTACATATGAAATCAATAATGATAGACTTCTCTTTAATCATTTTTTTTCAAAATAAGAGACCAATGATTCCACAATGATCGATACAATATATGCAGAAATAATCAAAAATATAATATTTAAGACACTATATCAAAAATATCATAACAAAACCATTAACAATCATATTAACCAAAACTTTATCATTTTTGATGTTGTCCATCAATCATTATATATAGCAATTTTTTGTGTTTCTTGCTGTATTTCTTTTTCTATATTCAATAATTCTTGTCACTGTTTTTCCAATTCATTAGTCCTATCTATTTTTTTCTTAGAAAAAAAGTTTTTTACTTTTGATAATACGGTTAATTTCATAATTTTTTGATAAATTTAAAAAATGATTTTTCAAACTCTAAAAGTATATAATGATTTCACTGTGCTTTGTCAAATTTTTCAATTTGACTTTTTAATTCTGATACACAATTCTTATTTATAGATATGAAAATTTTATAAAAATTTCAATTTATTTGTTTTTTTTCATATCAATTATTTTTCAAATAAGAATTTATTTGTCTTTTCAATGCCACTCTATTTACAGCTCTTTTACTATATTTCAATGGGACATTTACCGAAATTTGATTAAATTTCAAATTTGGATATTGTAACCAATAAAAAAATCAAAAATATCAATTAGAATAATAATTCCTCTTTCTGACAAGGAAATTCACATCTTTTCATCTTAGTCTAAATTTTCTTTTCAGCATAATAATAATGAATAATTAAAAATAAATAATACAATGTTCTTAAATTATTAATTATTAATCAT
>JAZUKX010000025.1:0-10590 GCA_045643505.1 Candidatus Absconditabacterales bacterium
TTTATCTTTGCTAGCAATTGCAAAGCCTGTAGAGGTGTAATATTATTTACATCAAAACTATTGATTATATTTTTTACTTTTTCAAATTTTGGGTCAGAAACTTGGACAAATCTATTGGGACTAAATAAGCTTTGTGAAGATGCATTTTCAGATTGGGATTTATTTTTTCAATCTCAATTATTTAATTCTTGTAAGTTTTCTCAAGCTCTTTGAAGTATTATAGCTGGTATTCAAGCTAATTTAGCTACATCTAATCAATAACTTTTACTTGCTCATCATTCTACAATTTTTTTCATAAATACAACTTCTTTTTCAGTTTCATAGACACTTACAGAATAATTTTTCACTCAATCATACATTTTTTCCATTTCTATCAATTCATGATAGTGTGTGGCTATGAGCGTTTTTGCTTTTATTTGAGTAGCTACATATTCCAAAATTGCTTTGGTCAATGCTAATCAGTCATAAGTAGATGTTCACCTTCCAAGTTCATCAAATATTATGAAACTATCTTTTGTTGCATTGTTTAAAATATTTGCTACTTCTACCATCTCAGTCATAAAAGTTGATTGATTTTTTGCTAATACATCTCCACTTCATACTCTAGCAAATATTCAATCAATTATAGGCATTTCTACTTCATTTGCAGGTACATATAATCCACAGTGAGCTAACAACACTATTAAAGCATTTTGACGCAAAAAAGTAGATTTTCATCACATATTTGGCCCAGTGACTACGTGTAGAAATCATTTTTCGTTATTCATTATTAGATCATTTGGTATGAATTGATCATTTTTGTCCAAATATTTTTCAATCACTAGATGTCTTCCATTTTTTATACTTAAATTTCATTCATCGATGTAATTCGGCTTTACAAGGTTGTTTTCACTAGCAAAGATAGCATGAGATGTATACAAATCAAACCAAGCAATAATATTTGCAAATTCGTAAATTTCATTTATCATCGTTCAGATTGTATTTTTTATTTCATCTAATATTTCAAATTCTTTGCGAGCAAGTCATTCTCTAGCTGAAATTACTTTTTCTTGCATTCAATCCAAAAATTCAGATGAATATCTCTGTCATCATTTTAATGTATTTCTTCTTATTACATTATATTTTTCTACAGATTCTGAAGCTAAAGCCGCCAAATTCGCTTCAAAAGCTTCAATATCTTTGTTTGTTATTTCTATGAAATATCATTGGTTTATCACATATTTCAATTTTACATTTGCCACTCAACTCAATTTAGCTAATTCTTGCTGATAATCCATAATCATTTCATCACTATGATATGCAACTTTTCTCAAATTATCAATTTCTGGATCTACTCAATCTGAGATGAAATCCATATCATTTTTGATATATTCATCATTTTTTAATACTTTTTTTAGGTAATTATATAGTTCATTTAATTTTCAACAAGTATTTTCATTTAATCACAATCTTTTTAATTCATCCAAAATTTGTACATTTTCAAAAAATAGTCATAATGTAAACCTTAGTTTTACAAAAAATCATGGCAAAACTTTTTTGTACAATATTGTAGATGCTATTTTTTGTATATCTAAAACTCATCACAAAACTGCATGGAAAATCCTAGTTGTCTCAATATTATCAATATAATATTCAATATTTCATGTCCTTTTTTTTAGTTCAACTCTATCTTTGATTGGATTCATTAGGATAGAACGTAGTAATCTAGCTCAAGCATTTGTTTTTGTATTATCCAAAATTCATGCTAAACTATATTTGTCATTATGTTCATAATTGCTTGAAAATATTTCCAAATTTTTGATTGTAATTTCATCCAATAATACACGATTTTTCATCGTATGATGTGATACACGGATTATGTTTTTCAGATTATCTTTTTGTGTATCTTTTATATAATGTAATAATAATGCAAAAGCTCAAATTCTTCATCATTGCAAAGCTTGACCAAAACTAGCTAAAGTTTGGATTTTACATTGTCATAAAATATATTTGTCTGGATCTACAGGTACATCATAGATTGAAATTAGAGTATTTAGATAATTTTTGATAGATTGCTGTAATACATCTTTCCCTGTTAATCAAATATCCAAAATAACTTCTATTGGACTCAATATCGCCAAAAATTTTTCTAGTTCTCACAAAGTTTCAAAACTCTTTGTATTATATTCTCAAATAGTAAAATCTCACCGTGCTAAATGGTAATTTTCTCAAGTTTTATATTGTTCATAAAATATAGCCGCAATATATGAGAAACTATTTTGATTCTCTTTGATATAAGTTCCAGGAGTGATTACTGAGACAACTTCTCTTTCTACTAATTTTCATGGCACAGGATTGGTCATTTGTTCTGCAATAGCAATTTTATATCATAGATTTACAAGTTTTGTGATATATTTTTCCACACTATGATATGGAACTCAAACCATTGGTATTGGATTGTCTGAATTTTTGTTTTTTGAAGTTAAAACTAAATCTAATAGTTTGCTACAAAGCTTTGCATCTTCAAAAAATATTTCATAAAAATCACCTAAACGAAAAAATAATATACAATCATTGTACTGTTTCTTGAAATCAATATATTGCTGCATTGCAGGTGTATAACTATTACTCATAAATATGAGTATAAAGTTTATTATAAGAATATCAAACGAAAATTAATTAAAAAAATATATGTTAATATTACAATAAAAAATCACAAAAATCTCTTGAAATATAGTAGGAATTTTACATATAATCAAAATGCATTTTATATTTTAATGCAATAAACATGAGAAAAACATTACAACTATTTTCATTATCGCTATTATGAGCGACTGTGTTATTGTCAGGATGTAGCAACGTGACTACACAAAATGGTGCAGGATATGATGAAAATTCATGGAAAGAAATGATTCCTGCAGATTGTACATATTTTTTTGATTGATGTAATAACTGTACTAGAGTAGAATGAGAAGAATGAGCTGCTTGTACAAAAATGTACTGTGAAATATATGAAGAGCCAAGATGTACGGATTGAGAAAATGAATGAGATGTGACCGATGATGTTGTTTATGATGAAAATTCATGGAAAGAAATTATTTCTGCAGATTGTAACTCATATTTTGATTGATGTAATAATTGTACTAGAGTAGAGTGAAGTAATGATGCTGCGTGTACTCTGAAATTCTGTGACACTTATGAAGAACCGATGTGTTTAGACTAAAATTATTTATTAAGAAATATTCAAACAGCTTCGACTCGGAGCTGTTTTTTTTTTGTTATTTTTTTTGTCAAAAAAAGTATTGATTTTGTCAAAAAAATTGTTATACAAAAATTAGACAAATCATTTATATATTAAATAAATAAAACATGTGATTTTTAATAATTTTTGTATTAGTTACTTTTTTTTCATTTAGAATTTCTAATTGAAAAAAGGAAAAAACATTTAATAAAATTTTGATTCAAAAAACGAAATATTAGAATTATTCAAAATACAATAAATCATCAAAATGTTCATCATTAATTAATCTTTTTATAATACTTTTTGTGTGCTCAACTCAATCTGTTTTTATTGAATCTACTCAAATTGTAAATGGAGGATAATCGTTTCCACCTGGAAATACAGCATCTCAGATAAATAGTATATCATCTAAATCTACAGGGTAATGTTCTGTTATCTTTTTGACTCAAAAAGCTTTATCTACTCACTTCATTGTGATATCAATTGAAGTAGCTCAACCACTATTTATAGAAAATTTTGGAATTCTTTTTTCTAATTCTACTTTTATTACTTTTCTTTTTGAAAAGTCAGGGTCTCGTACTGATTTTTCTTCTAAAGGTGCATCTTGTCATAATGCTGAGAATGTAATTTGAGATCATCTATCTTCTACAATCTCTCATCGAGTCTTTTCAGGTCTTAAATTCAATAAATCAATAACTTCATCCATGTTTTTAAGAATAGATTCTTTTTCTTCATTAGTAAAATCAAGGCTATATACTTTTTCCCATACACCATTTGTAAATTTGTACATTTTTGTACCACAAGTAGGACATGGGATAAATCTTTGAAGTAATTCAGGTTCTGTAGTTATGTATTCAAATATCTGTTTATCAAAACGATCAACTCATCATCAAGTAATAACACATACATGAAATTTTTTTAGAAGGTTATTGATTAAATCAGCCATCTCATCATCAATTCTTTGTTTACTTGGTGCTAAAGTTCAATCTAAATCGAAACATATAATTTTTTTCTTTTTCATGAAAGTCTTGATAAAAAAATAAAAAGACACAACTTATATATTTATAAATACATAAAAATTTTATAAATTCAAACAAAATATTTAGCTTTATTAAATTTGACTTTTTGTAAGATTTGTCTATAGATATAAAAGTCCTTTATTTTAGATTATCTTTGTAATATTATGATAGAAACTAAAAATAAAAATATCGATAAAGATATGCCTATTGATAAGAAAAAATTTTTGAAAACACAAGCCTATGATTTATCAAATAAGTTAAAAAAAACATTAATCGCAAAAGATGAAAAAGAATTAAAATATAATGAGTCTGCAAATACCACACCTGTATTAAACAACGAAAGAAAACAGATACAAGATATTTTAGAGGATAGAATGTTATATTTAAAAAATATGGCAATAGTTTGAGATTTGGAAGCTTATACCAAAAAAGAATGATGAAGAGAACAATTGTTTGTGAAATTTAATTGAAAGTATGGTTTAAAATTAGATGTTTATAATTTAAATAGTTTTTTAGATTTTTGTTCAACTCATGCATTTATACCAATGATTGATAAAATAATTATAAATGGAAAAGATGTTTCAGAAATTAAAAAGCTTTTTTGATTGTTTAATTTAGCATTGTTTTGTAAGGACTGGGCAATTGCAAATACATTGAGAAATGAGATTCATAAATTAGAAGAATTTATGCAACCAGCGACAAGGGAAATCTTAGATTGGATCCAAAATATTTCAAGATATATAAATTATTCATATCAATACTTATCGGGAAAAAATTTGGACAGAATAAAAAATAACTGAACAATTAGTGAAAATATCTTTGCTGAAGTAGCTATTAATCTAGAAAATCATATTAGAAATAAAGTATGAGTTGTAAGTTCATATATGAAATTGTGATGATATGAACAAGATGTAAATGAAAAAACCGATTTAAATTTTGTACTCAGAAAGACAGAAACTCAGGATTATTTAGTAGTTCCAACACAATTAACCATTAGTGCGAATGGAGCATTAAAGCACAAAGAAGCTTGAGTAGAAAAGTATATATTAAATAGTATTTGTGAAAAAAAAGATATCCAAAACAATTTTATAATTTTGTCTATTAATGGTGATTTTAAAAAGAACATTAGTAATTCTGATGACAAAAATAATCAAATTATACATGATTACAAAGAATGGCTCAATAATCCACAAGAGAGAGAAAAAAGCGTTTGATGAAAATTTCCACTTTTTATAGATACTTTGGATCCTAAAATTATAAAACCAGCTGAAATAATGTATATAGCACTCCATATGCTGTATAAAAAATATGATTTTAAAAACACCAATAAATCTAGTTATATAAATGCTTGTAAAAAAAAATGAAAATTAGATAAAACAAATACGTCTGAAATCCATTGAATTAATTTAAATGAAATTTTTATTGAAACTGCAGAAGTCCAAAATATAGAATGTAAAGATCCTCGTTGACATGATATATTGAAACATAAATATTTAGTGTCATATCAATGAGAAACAATGTGAAGTATTGTAGTTTATTGAATATAAAAAGACAACCAATGAAAATAGGTTGTCTTTAATCTAATTTAATCTAATTTAAATTCATCTGGATAAAGTTCTGCTCTTTTTCCAAAGATTTCTTGTAATAAATCTTCATTTTTTGATGAACATAAATTAGTAATTAAATCAAAATCTTTAAGATAAAAAGCCTTATTAATAGCTTTCCTCATAATATCTCTTCCCTTCTTGTTCAGAGCCCCACATTCGTCATAGAATAGATGGCCCTCATCAAGTGATAATACTGCAGTTAATTCATAAAAACTTTCAGCAAAGACAGCCATTTTTTCAATGACTGAATTTCTAAAAGATTCATCCATTGCTACGTTTTCCAAAATGAAATATTCGCAATTTTCAAAAGAATTTGCAGTTTGTAGCATCATTTCTAAAATGGATTTTTTTTCATCTAACTTTGCTACAACGTAGATAGATTCCCAATCATCAAAGGAAAAACTTCTATAAATAAGAGCTTTCCCATGCACGGTCTTTTTAGCTAAATTGTAAAACTCCCGTGTGCTAACAGAATCTTTTAAAATAAGGTCCATCATAAATTTTATTTTATCTTCTTTTAATTGTGGAAGATTAGACACAAATTCTTTAACATTAATCATATGAAATATTTTTTTGTTATTATTTTTTTATTTACAATACCTTAGTATAGATTTTAATTAAAATGTCAATACAAAAAGTATTCGTGTATTGACTTGAATGTAAAAATATGTATTATATGAAAAATAATCAAAAATTCACAAAAATAAAAAAAAATATGAAAAATATCGAAAAAATCACGGTTTTTTTAGATCCAGACAAAAAATCTATTGAATTAGACCAAGACCATTTGTTTGAGTCTTTGAATAATTTAGGTAAAAGAACAATCTCATGCATTCAAGTAGTGTATTCTGAAGATAAAAATAAAAAAGTTTTCCAATCAGATCGTCTGTCTACAACATTTCCATTTAACCAAATTGGATTGTTAGAATCATTTGAAAATTGGAGAAAATATAAAATATTTTCTGAATTAAAAAAGCACATTACAGAATGCTCTTGTAAATTTAGCGCTAAAGATTCCTTTTATTATATCTTAACCATTGCTTATGGGGGTAGAAAAGCTTTCTATCATATAGAACTTTGTTTACAAGGTTTCTTTGTAGAGCTTACACAAAATCATCATTATTTGTTTTCACATGCTGATGATGAGATATTCATCTCAGACGTAAAAAATAAACTTGGAATCTAATTCTTTAGCTTCGCAATAGCGAAGCTTTTTTTTATAAAAATTTCTCTTGAAAAATAAAAATTTTTGTATAAAAATAGCACCAAGATATTTTACGTGCTATAAAATAAAAATGAATTTTGAAAAATATACACAAAAAGCCTGAGATGCAATTCAGACAGCTAATGAAATTGCAGTAGAGCAGCATAATGGTGAAATTGATGTATTGCACATATTTTTTGCTATGATCAGACAATCTGATTGATTTGTTCCCGCAATTTTGAAAAAAGTCTGAGCAGATAATCATAAAATAGAGTCATACATAATCAATGAAATATCAAAATTACCAAAAATTCAATGAGAATACCAGATTTGAATTTCTCATGAATTAAATAGAGTACTTATTGATTCTGAGAAAATAATGTCAGAAATGTGAGATTCTTTCTTGACTACTGAACACCTGCTTTTAGCAATATTAAAATGAAAAAACAAAGTTTCAGAAATATTATCAAATGAAGA
This sequence comes from Candidatus Absconditabacterales bacterium, assembly GCA_045643505.1. Taxonomy (GTDB): domain Bacteria; phylum Patescibacteriota; class Gracilibacteria; order Absconditabacterales; family Absconditicoccaceae; genus JALOAF01. The sequence continues at coordinate 7,528 of JAZUKX010000025.1, forward strand.
TTTAAGTTATGATTTAGTTTTTAATACTATTAAAGAAATGAGAAATTGAGAAAATATTCAGTCACAAGATCCAGAAAACACAATGGATGCTTTGGAAAAATATGGGAAAGACATCACAAAATTGGCAGAGGAGTGAAAGCTTGATCCTGTAATTTGAAGAGATGAAGAGACTAGGAGAGTAGTCCAAATTTTATCTCGTAGGACCAAAAATAATCCAGTTTTGATTTGAGATCCTTGAGTTTGAAAGACCGCAATCATTGAACTTCTAGCACAACAAATTGTCAAATCAGAAGTACCAGATATTTTGAAAAATAAGAGAATTATTGAACTTGATATGTGAAGTTTGATGGCTTGAAGTAAATATAGATGAGATTTTGAAGAAAGATTGAAAGCAATCCTCAAAGAAGTAGAAAAATCAGATTGAGAGATAATTTTGTTTATTGATGAACTCCATAATGTTGTTTGAGCATGAAAGACTGAATGATCTATGGATATGTGAAATATGCTAAAACCTGCACTTGCTAGAGGACAAATCAAGGTAGTTTGAGCGACTACAATTAATGAATATCGTAAATATATCGAAAAAGATGCAGCATTGGAAAGAAGATTCCAGCCTGTGATGGTAAATGAACCAGACAAAGAAGATTCTTTAGCAATTTTAAGATGAATCAAAAAAACGTATGAGACACACCATTGAGTCAAAATTTCAGATGCAGCAATAGTAGCTTGTGTAGATCTTTCTATGAGATATATTCCAGATCGTAGATTGCCAGATAAAGCAATAGATTTGCTAGATGAAGCAACTGCAGCTACCAAAATGTGAATGACAAGTGTCCCAGAAAATATTGTCAAATTAGAGAAAAAAATTTCACAATTAGAGATTGAGAAACAAGCACTATCTATTGAGAATAAAAAGAAAAATGAATCTAGAATTTTAGAGATTGATAAAAAATTATTGGAAATAAAAGAAAAATATACAGTCCAAAAAACTGATTGGGAGTCTGATAGAAATTTGATGATTGAGACAAAAGATATAAATGAACAGATTAAAAAATTATATCATGAAGCAGAAATCGCAGAGAAACAGACTGATTATAATAAAGCAGCAGAAATTAAATATTCAAAAATACCAGAATTAGAAAAAAAATTAAATGAAATTGAAGAAAAAATAGAGAAATCAAAGGAATCATGAAAAATAATTATAAAAGATATGGTTGATGAAGAAGATATAGCCACTATTATCTCAAAATGGACTTGAATCCCTATCTCAAAATTAATCCAGTCAGAAAAAGATAAATTGTCGAATCTAGAAGAATTTTTGTGATCAAAAGTAGTCGGTCAAGATTTGGCAGTCTCGGCAGTTTCTAGAGCAATTCGTAGATCTAGAGCTTGACTCAAAGATCCAAATAGACCGATTTGATCATTTTTATTTCTTTGACCAACATGAGTTTGAAAGACAGAATTAGCAAAACAATTAGCAATTTTATTATTTAATGATGAAAAATCTTTAATTAGACTTGATATGTCTGAGTATCAAGAAAAATTTACAGTATCAAGATTGATTTGAGCAGCACCATGATATGTATGATATGAAGAATGATGAGAATTGACTGAAGCAGTAAGGAGAAAACCTTATTCAGTTATCCTTTTCGATGAAGTAGAAAAAGCACATCCAGATGTATTCAATACATTATTACAATTGCTTGATGATTGAAGACTTACAGATTCAAAATGAAGGACAGTTGATTTCAAAAATACAGTAGTAATCATGACTTCTAATATTTGAAGCGATGTAATTATGGAAAAACTTTCAAATAACAGCAACACTGTCATTCTGAATGGAACGGAGTGAAACGAAGAATTTTATAAACAGAAAAATTGTCATTCTGAGTGAAACGAAGAATATAATAATAATTTAGATTCTTCACTTCGTTCAGAATGACAAGAAAAGCAATCTGCAATCAATCTTGAAAAAGATATTATGCCAATATTACAATCATTTTTCAAACCAGAATTCTTAAATAGACTTGATGATATTATCTTGTTTAATCCAATAAATCAAGAAATGCTTGATAAAATCGTAAATATTCAATTAAATAGAGTAGTAGATTTAGTGAAAAAAGAAAAAAATATTACACTTAAAATTTCTGATGATGTAAAAAATTATATTTCACAAAAATGATTAGATCCTGCTTTTTGAGCTAGACCAATTAAAAGAGCAATTCAAAATATATTGATAGATGAATTAGCTATGTCGATTATTGAATGAAAGATTAATCCTGATGATTCAGTCACCGCTGAAATGAAATGAGATTTAGTAGTTTTTGATAAAAAATAAAAAAGTGCCATAAAATTTGCATTTATTGATATTTATATATATAATATGAGTAGGTTTTTATTTGTATTATATAACAAAAATGAAAAAATTAATATTTCTATTGCCATTATTTGTCTTATGAGGATGTGCTATAAATTTACCATCACAAAATGATGAATTTGAAGCAAAATACAATGATTTATTGGTACAATATACAGCGTTATGAGACCAAATAGAGGATTTACAAAAAGAAAATATAGATCAAAGACTTGAATTACTGGAATTAAAAAATAATTCAGAAATTGAGATCGTTGATGAAACTGAAGATATAGAAGAGACAGAAATCGAGGAATTCACTTGAAGTATTCAAGAAGAAAGTGAAATTGATACATATACTTCAGAAAAAGAATTAATGAATGAGAAATTGGAAAAATACTATCAATATATAAAACAATTGAAACAAGAAAATTCTTCTTTAAGAGCAGATTTAGCAGCTTGTAAAAAATCTGACAATTTGGATATCTCCCCAATAAATGTCACATCAAATAATATATCTAATAGTAATACATCCTCAAATAACTCAGAAGAAGTTTGATATATTAAACAAGTTTATAACGATGCAAATTGAAATAAAAAAATAGAAATAGATTATGTACAACTAAGAAAATATGGAGAAAAAGGTTGTGAATATCCATTGTGTATTATTAATGAAAATTCAAAATTAAGAACATTTACGGTATCTAATA
>JAZUKX010000026.1:0-2701 GCA_045643505.1 Candidatus Absconditabacterales bacterium
ATTTCATACAATGATTGTCGTTTTATTATGTATGCTATAATATGAGATATGAAATAAAAAAACTAGCATGAATTGATTCTATTTTTGTACCAATGGAAGATACTAATTCTATTACTGTTTTAATTTTAGCAAGAGCATGAAGTATCTATGAAACTAAAAAAAATAATTGAATTAGTCATTTTTTGGAGCATAATTTTTTTAAGTGATGAAAAAAATATCAGACTCCAAAAGCAGTAGCTGAAGCTGTTGATTCATTTTGATGAGAATTTAATGCATTTACTTGAGATACATATGCATGATACTATGTAAAATCAGCTCCTGAATTTGCTTGAAAATGAATAGATGTATTGTGAGATATGATTATGGATGCTCAATTTCCACAAGAAGAAATGGAAAGAGAAAAATGAGTAGTAATCCAAGAAATAAAAATGTATGATGATGAGCCTATGGCACTTGTGGGCGATAAATGGCAAGAATATTTTTATTGAGATAATAGTTATGGTTGGACTACTCTATGACCCATAGAAAATATCAAAAATTTCACTAGACAAGATTTATTGGATCATAAGTCAAATTTATATACAAAAGATAATTTAATTATTATAATTGCTTGAAAAATCTTGGATAAAAAATCTATTGAAGATCAGATTACTACTATATTTGCAGAATTACCAGAAAAAAGAAAAATTCAAAAGCCGGAATTCAAATGGAATTTACCAATTTCTCATGAAGAAAAATTTGTGAAATGAACAGCACAAAATCATTTAATAATCGCTGCAAAATGATTTGATGGGAATGATGACAAAAGATATTCAGCATGACTTTTGACTACAATTTTGTGATGAAATATGTCTTCCAGATTATTTCAGAATATAAGAGAAAAAGAATGATTATGCTATTATATAAGTGCAAGTCATCATACATCACCACATGATTGAGTCTTTTCTATTAGAGCATGATTAGAAAAAGACAGATTTGATTATTGAATTGAGAAAATTATGTGAGAGCTGAAAAAAATATCTACATGAGATATCACAAAAGAAGAATTTGAAAAAGCTATTTGATTTAATATTTGACAATATCAAATGTGAATAGAATCAAGTGGTGAAATGGCTGTTTTTGCTTGAAAACAGTATTTATTGTATTGAGAAATTCAGACATTGGATGATATTTTATCAAAAATCAAAAATGTAAAAATAGAAGAAGTTGTAGATATTGCGAAATATTTAAGTGAAGAGAACTTGTATAAATATTGGATTGAATAAATATACCAAAATCTATTTTATATAAAAAATCATCAATCCAGATTCGATTGATGATTTTCTTTTGTTCATATTGTCTAATTAAACACTTCCTGTAAAATTTTCAGGAAAGAGACGGCCTCGTCATCCCAACGAGAGATTGAACGGACCTGCGGATGCGGTCCATGGCCTGTTGCTGTTTCAAGCTCTTCAACACTCAAGAATTTGCTGAGTACTTTTACCTGTTCTGGTGTAGTCCTAATATGTAAGGACACACTAAAAATTTCTTTTCTTTCTTCTTCAAATTTTTCTTTTTTTTCTTCTTTCATAATAAAATTTGGTTGTTAATGTTTCTATTTTATTTTTTAAATTATGGTATTCGACTTAATGTTTTTTTGTTCTATATTATCTGATGATGAATTCTTTTTACGTTAATAATATTGTTTTTTTTAAATGAATCACAATGACGATGATTCTTTTTCAGATGATTATCTAATCATTCCTCTGAGTCTAATATAACAAATTGTGGTGGTCTAAACTGTACACTATCATATCATTTTTCATGTATTATATTATCAAAAATTTCTTTTAATACATCTCGATATTTATACCATGTTTCATGTATCTTTGTATAATCTCAATTTCATTCACAATAAAATACAAATTGACTTTCTGGATTATTTTTCATAGTATCAATTATTCATAAAAGATACTCAATAGTTTCTTGTAACTCAGTTTTAGTCTTTGAATCTAATATATTTTGCCAGTTATTAATTTCTAGTGAATCTTTAAATCTTGGATTCCAATTTTTATCCCAAATTCTAACAATTGATGGATAGGCAAACAGAAAGCTTTTATCATATCTTTCCAATATGCATTCTTGAAATGATTTTTTGTCATTTTCATCCATAACTTTAATTTGATTATAATACCTTTCTAGTTTATCTTTTAGTTCTTTTTTTTCAGTTAAATTGGATAATGGAACAATATCTTCAAAAGAAGTTCCTCTAGAAGCACTAATAACATTTACATCTTTTTTTAAAAACTGTTGTATTAAATTTTTTTGATCTAAATTTAATGTCAACAATCTTTTTATTATAGATAATTCATCCCGGTCTGGTTCTTTTCGCTCAACAAAATTAATATCACTAAATTCTTTATTATTTATAATTTCATTTTTAAATGTCTCTTTGGTTATTGCTCAATCTTTTCATAAAAATTCTATAAAACGATAAAAAGAATCACAAAATGCATCTTTAAAATCATTTAACAATTTTCTTTTTTTATTATCTTCACGAATTACATCACATAAATTTGTCTCAGTATCAATTTTTACTCAATTTAAAAGACCTTCTCAACTATTTTCTTCTTTTTTATGTTCATTTTCATATTCAGATACTAAATCTTGTAGATTTTCATTTTTATCTTCAAAAAAAGATTTTTCTGTATTATATGACATA
>JAZUKX010000027.1:0-4626 GCA_045643505.1 Candidatus Absconditabacterales bacterium
AATTATTGACAAAATAATATATAATATATGCAATATTTATCATTATTAAAATTTAATAATGAAAAAATTATATCTATCATTAGTTTTTTTGTTTACTTGTGTACTCTTGTCTTGATGTGAAGTCCCTATTGAAAGTTTAATATTTATAGATAATTGAAAAGTGGTAGAATTAACAGAAGATGAATCTAATAAATTATCATTTTTATTACAATGAGTTTTTGATGTAGAAAATGATTTACCAAACGTGGAAAATACTCCATTACTATCAGATCATCAAAAATGAGTATTTTTGTATAATATTTTGAATTCAAATTATATAGATAGATATGAGTCTGAAGGTGCAAGTGAATGACAAAATTATCCAAATTTAGAACAATATATTACCTTAAAAGAAATATCTTATTGACTTGATGAACCTTGATGCTATCACGATGGTGTACAAATAAATTGATTAGATTATCAAGTATTATTTCCAAGAAATGAAATTGATAAAATTATGTATGATATAATTTGAGATACAATTCAAGATTGTGAAAAAATAAATAAAGAATGATTAAATAGAGATTCAAATAATTATATTTTTACAAAATATGAAACTTATTGAAGTGATTTGATATGAAATAAATGAAGATGAACTCAATTTACAATAAATGAGATGAGACAAATATCTGATACTTGATTCGAAATATCAGCAACATATGTTGATGAAGCATTAGAATGAAATTGTGAAATTTTGTATAAACTTGAGAAAAATCCAGATAGTTTTTACGGTTACAAAGTAAATAGTTATTTGTATAGTTGATGTACAATTAGCTCAGATTATTATAGTTATGATTTTCCAAATCAATTAGTGTATGGTATTGATGATTTTATAATCACAGATCAAAAAGAATTAGCTAGATGAGAAATAGAAAATAGATCTATAGATTTAAATGATGATTGAATACAGGAGAATTTTACTATTTCACGTGATAGTACAAATTGATTAAAAATAATGTGAGTAATGTTAGATAAATGAGTTAATTTTATTGATGATTTTACTGGTAATATTTTAGATTCTAATAATGAATTATTACCATGACTTTCAGTATGAATGTATTTTGGAGATTTTGATAATAATTGAGCAAAAAATGTTTTGATAGTTATTTGAGACAAAAAAACATTTTTAGAATGAGTCGTTTATTGAGTTAGATGAAATAATCTTAAGTATTTATGACATTTAAATTGAAAATCATATATAGAATTTGTACCATACAATGAAGATTCTGATTATAATTTGCGATGACCTGAATATGTTTTACATTTGCCATATTCGACAATTGATTGAAAATGTAATGTAGTTAATTTACACTGAGAAAGTATTTATGATATAGATAATTCAATAGATGAAAATACTGAAAATGAAAATACAGAAACGACAAGTAGACCAGTCCAGCCATGCTATGAATGTTGAGATAAACCTGTAATATATCTATATCCACAAGAAACTACAAATGTCTCAGTAAAATTAAATTTCAAATGAAATCTTTTGGCTACATATCCATTGTATGATGATAGTATAAAATGATGGGATGTAGTAGCAAATCCAGATTGAACTATTTTTGATAAGAAATGAAATGAATACAGCTATTTATTTCGAGAATGACAATTTGAAAATACAGATCGAGATTTTTCAAAATGATTTGTAGTAAAATGAGAAGATACAATAGAATTCTTACAAAAGACATTATCAAAAATCTGATTAACACCAAGAGAATATAATGAATTCATAGTATATCGATACCCCAAGATGAAAAATAATAAATACAATATGATTTATTTTGCACAAGATGAATATACAGATAGAGCAGAGCTTACAATTAATCCAACTCCAGATTCGATTTTGAGAGTATTTATGGTGTACAAACCATTGAATGAATACGTAAAAATTCCTGCACAAGAAATTAAATCATTTGAAAGGAAATGATTTACAGTAGTAGAATGGTGAGGAAGTGAAGTTAAATAAAATAGAATTGTTTATAAAGAAAGATATTTCTCTAAAATTATTTTAAACCAAGGTGTATAAGTATCTGGTGATTGAGAAATATCTTTTTTTAAAAGATCAATGGTTATTCGTTTGTAATCATTGGCTTCATCTTTATTTATTTGAATATCTCAATCATATATTCAAACAAATACATGATCAAATTCATTTTCAATTAATCAATTGTCAAAATTTGCTTTATATTGAAATGAAAAAATCTCTTGTAAATCACAATCAAATCACATTTCTTCTTGTAATCTCCTATGTGCAGCCCCAATGTTTGCCTCATTTGGATATGGATGTGTGCAAGTTGTATTACTTCGTAGTCCAGGACAATGATATTTTCACAAAGCTCTTTGTTGTAATAAAATTTCTCATTTTGAATTAAAAATTAATACAGAAATTGCCCTATGCAAAAGTCATCTTTCATGTACATTTGTTTTTTTTCCAAGTCAAATTTCATGGTCGTTTTCATCGACTAATACTATATCATTTCCCATTATTTATTCAAAAATTCATTAAAATATTTTTCAATTTCGAGATATTTATCTTGTATTGTATTTATTTGTTCTGGTTTAAAGCTTGATAATACGTAATCCGCAACCATAGATGAATCGGCCGGTCTATCAACTCAAATTCTAATTCTCCAAAAATCTTGAGTTCACAATTTTGCTGAAATATCCTTCAATCCATTGTGTCATGCTAGTCATCATCAAAATTTTAGTTTTATAGTTCATACAGGTAAATCAATTTCATCATGAATTATCAAAATATCTTTTGATTCAATTTTATAAAAATTTGCTAATTTACTTACTGGTCATCCAGATTTATTCATATATTCCATAGGTTTCAAAAACATAACTTTTCTTCAATTTAGTAGAGTAGTAAAAGTCTCTCAGGCATATTTGTTATCATAAGAAAAAGTTCATAAATTATTTGAATTTACAATTTCATCAATCATAGTAAATCAAATATTATGTCTGGTCTTTTTATATTGTTCTCAAGGATTTCCAAGTCAAACTATTAGTTTCATATTATTTGTCATTCTGAACGGAGTGAAGAATCTAAAAAACAAAATTTAGTTTATATATATATCATCAAAAAACAAATAATTTATAAAAAATCCACTCAGATTCCTCTAAGTGGACTTCGTCTCAATTATTATTAATTCTTAAATTCTTATTTTAAATTATTTTACTTCTTGCATTTCCCAGAATTCCAATATATCTCATTCTTCAATTTTCTTTCCTACTTTCACTTTCATACCACATTCATCTCATTCTACGATTTCTTTTACTTCATCCTTATTTTTGTGTAGAGATAAAATTTCTCCATTTGCAATAATTTCATCTCATCTAAGTATTCTAAATTTACATTTATTTTTTGCTTTTCACTCAATCACTTTTCAACCAACAGTCATTTCTTTTCATTTTGTATAGAATATTCACATTACATTTAATTTTCAAACTGTAACTTCTATTTCTTCATATTTTATCATTCATTGAGTTAGTTCTTCCAAATAATTTGTTAATTCATATATGATATCAAAATTCTTTATTTCTACTTTCATTTGCTCTGCTTTCTTTTTCAATGTTGCATTTACTCCGATATTAAATCACAAAAGTAGTGCTTTTGATGCTTGAGCCAAAGATAAATCAGAATCTGAAAAGTATCAAACATCACTATGAATTACTTTTATGACTACATTTTCTGGGACTTTTACTCCCTCTACAGCTTGTTTCAAAGCTGACAGGCTACTTGAACCATCAGATTTCAAAATCAATCTCAATTCAGTCTTCTCTCATTCTTCAGCATTAGCAGATAGCTTTGAAATGAAATCTTGCAATACAGATTGATTATCTTTTGCAGATTCTTGAGCTTCAATTAAAGATATCTTATGTTCTGCTTCTTTTTCATTTTTTACTACTTCAACCATCCTTCCGGCTTCAGGCAAATCAGTGATTCAAAGTATTTGTACAGGATCTCATCATTTTGCAACTCTAATAATTTTTCAAGTCCAATCTTGCATTCTCCTTACTCTTCAATATGTATTATAAGCTACAATCACATCTCAAACTTTCAATGTTCAAGTTAATACAATCATACTCGTGATTACTCATTGTTTTGGATCTTTGTTTGCATCTAACACTACTCAAATAGCAGACCTATCTGGATTATATTTTAATTCAAGGACTTCTGCTTGTAATAATATAGCTTCCAAAAGATCAGGAATTCATTGTCATGTCTTACTTGAGATTGGAATAATTGGAGTTTCTCATCACCAATCTTCAGGCGTAATACCATTAGCAGCTAAATCTGTCTTAATTTGTTCAATATTTTTTCATGGTCTATCAATTTTAGTAATAGCGATAATGATTGGCACTCAAGCTGATTTTGCATGATTAATTGATTCTATTGTTTGTGGCATGACACTATCATCAGCAGCAACAACGATTACAGCAATATTTGTTAATTTAGCTCATCTTGCCCTTAAGTCTGTGAATAGTTCATGACCTGGAGTATCAATAAATGTTATTTTCTTACCATTACATTCTACTACAGAAGCTCATATTGATTGAGTAATTCATCCTGCTTCCTTATTT
>JAZUKX010000028.1:0-13399 GCA_045643505.1 Candidatus Absconditabacterales bacterium
TTGATAAAATAATTCAAGATTATGAGGATGATATTGTTTGATGAATAAAAGAAAAAATTTTAAAAGAAATTGAAAATTATAAAAAAAAATGAGTGGAATGATTTGATATAATCCAAAAATTGATGAGAAAATGATATAAATTAGATGAGATAAAGAAAGTAATAGAAGAAAAATAAGTTATCATTAATAATGAAATATTTTTTGGAGTCTAAAATTTTATATATGTATTATATGTGCATGAAAAAACTTGTTTTTGTTTTGCCGGTGTTGCTTTTGTTGTCTGGATGTAATCGAAATCTAGATTGTGTTTGAACAGACTGTGCTGAACCTGTTTGTCCTTTGGATAGTGATTGTTTGTCTGAAATACCTGAATGAAATACTTCTGTAGATACAGATATCACTGAATTATGACAAAAAGTATTGATAACATTAAAAAATGACGATATGACAGCTTTTTCTGAATTTGTAGATCCAGATAAATGAGTGAAATTTTCTGCATATTGAAATGTGAGAGATGATGATATTATATTGATGAGACCAGAATTACTTTGAGCTAGAGATGAACCATTTACTTGGGGAATGTATGATGGAAGTGGTGAACCAATAGAAATGACAACAAAAGAATATTTTGAAAAATTTGTTTATAATCATGATTATTTACAGGCACCAGAAGTAATAAAATGAGATATGATTACTAGATGAAATACGATAATAAATATAAATGAATATTATCCAAATGGAAATTGTATTGAATATTATTTCCCTGCTTTTAATCCTGAATATGGTTGAATGGATTGGGAAAGTTTGGTTTTAATTTTTGATAAAGATACTAATTATCTGATTTGAATTGCTCATGAGCAGTGGTCTGTATAATTAAGGTGTATGATCTAGTAGATCGTCTTCTGTAATTTCTCATTTTTCAAATTGTTCTAGTCTTGTTTGCATTGCTTTACTTTTTTCTTCTTGAATGTTTTTCCATCAAATTGGAGTTTTTTGTGGATCAACAATTTCTGTAATTTGTTTTGGTTTCATATTTTGTTCTCATGCTTCTAAAATACAAGATTCCAGTCTTTCGATATCTTTTTCTTTGAAGTGCATCAAGATTATTTCTCAATTTCTGATTTTATCTCAAAATTGTCTATTGTCATCACTTCGAGCTATGGGTAAATATCATAATTCCTTTAGTATATTTAAGTGGTTTGTATCTGATGATCAATATCATCAAGGGAAACGAAAAAATGGAAAATTTGATTTCATAGTATTTAGATATTCTTCTCATAGTATATCTTTTACGGTTTCTTCTCGTTGTATTATTTCTTCTTTTAGTAATGTAGTATCTTGATTTTTTAAGTAATGGTGATTATATGTATGATTGCAAATTTGATGTCATTGTTCAATTGCTTGTTTCCATAAATTTGGATTTTGTTTTAAGCATTCTCATAGTACGAAGAAAGTGGAATGAATATTGTTTTCTTGTAAAATTTCTAATATCTTATTTATATTTTCTGCACCATATCAGTCATCAAAAGTTAATGAAAATTCAGGTTTTGTCATATCTCATCTAATAATTGGTTCTTGTATGTTTTGGATTAATTCAGCATATTTACAGGGATTATTAGTGTCGGATTCAATTAATTCATCAAAATTTATTGTATCATAACTGTTTGTCTCTTTTTGATTTGTCTGTAATACTTTTCCAATTTCATGTGTGATTTTTTCATGTTGTAATTCTAATGGTCCTTTTTCTGTATGATTACATGATGAAGCTAATATTCCACAGGCGGTAATCGCTGTTAAAATTTTATTATTCATATATTAAATGTATAAATTAAATATTGACATTATAAATAAATAACAACTAAAATCAATTGCTATTTGTCTTGTTTTTGTTTTGGAAATAGTTAGTTATAAACTATATTTTAAGTTTTATTTATATGTTTTTTTTATATGAAAGAGTCAATATTAAAAGAATTATCGATTAAGTGAATTCCAGATTTATCGTTGTTTGAAAAAGATGATGCAATTGCTTTAATACCAGAATTATTATCTGAACTTTTGGATGAAGATAAAAAATGGTTTCAATCTGTATTAGCTAAAAAAAATGAAGAATTAAAATTTGATGATATAATATATAATTGAAAATTATGATATTTATGGAATATTTTGGAGACAATAGTATCTACAGATAATAATATCCAATTGAGAAATATAGTCAAAGATTTTATGTGAACATATCAAGATTTTTTGGATGATATGGCATATTCAGTAGAATATTACGATAAATTAGTTTGGATGAAAAATAATTTAGAGTTGGATGAAGAACAAAATAGAATATTAGATTTGAATATAAAAGCGTATAAGCAAAGATGAATTGCTTTACCTGTGGATATTCAATGAAAAATCAAAGAATTAAATAAAAAAATAATTGATGTAGCTGAAAAATTTAAGGCTAATTTGGTGGATGAACAATCTGAATTTTCTTATTATTTGCCCGATGATTCCAGTATCCAAGACTTGCCAAAATCTCTTTTAGATCAAGCAAAAAATGCAGCATGAGAAAAGTGATGATATTTGTTTGATGCAACTCCCAATTGATTGATAGATTTAATTAGATATAGTACGGATCCAAAAGTGAGAAAATATATTTGTGATATACGTGAATCGTGGGCATCAAAATGAAAATATGATAATAGAGAAAATGTCCTTTTACTATTAAAATTAAATCAAGAAAAAGCACAACTTATGTGATATAAAAATGCATGAGAAATGTTTTTGGTAGATACGATGGCTCAAACTCCTCAAGTTGCAAAAGAATTTATTTTAAAAATATCTAAAAAAGCCAAAGAAAAGGCTAAATTTGAAAGTGAAAGATTGAAAAAATATTTTTGATTGGATATTTTAGATTATTATGATTTGTCGTATTATTCAAGAAAATATAAAGAAGAAAATTATCAAATAAATGATGAAGAAATTAAACAATATTTTGAATTTGACTATGTTTTGTCTTGGATGTTTGATTTTGTAAAAGACTTTTTTGGTGTTACAATGAAGTTTGTATGTACAAAAAATAAAAATCAAATGTGGTATGAAGTTTATTATGATTGAGAGAAAATTGCATATTTTATGTTGGATGCTTTTTATCGTAAAGGGAAGAGATCTGGTGCTTGGACAGAGATATTAAGACATAAATCAGAGACTGAATTGCCTATTGTGATAAATGTTTCTAATTTTTCTAAAATGGAAAATTGACCAACTTTATTAAAAATATCAGATTTGGAGACATTATTCCATGAGTTCGGACATGCTATACATGCTATGCTTTGAAAGTCTAAATATTCAGAACTTTCATGATTTAATGTAGAACGAGATTTTGTAGAATTGCCAAGCCAATTACTTGAAAATTGGGTAGATGATCCAGAATCTTTGGCAAAATTATCTAGACATTATCAGACGTGAAAGCCGTTATCTCAAGAAATATTACATAAGTTGGATAAATTAAATATATATGGAATGTGAAATTGGGTATTGAGACAGAATGAATTGGCATTAGTTGATTTAGATTTGTATATGACAAAGGTTCCAGAATCAGTTGAAGAATTAGATGAAAAAATATTGGGTATAGTGAATCAAAATACAATTTTTCGTAGATGAGAAGAATATAAAATGTATTGTAGTTTTTTACATATTTTTGGATGATGATATGAATCAAAATATTATTCATATATGCGAGCTGATCAATTACAAGCAGATGTCTTCTCAAAAATAAAATCTGGATGAATGTTTGATCCAAAAGTATGAAAAGAATATGTAGAGAAAATATTATCACAATGATCTATTAAATCGGCAAAAGAATTATTCTTTGATTATATGTGAAGAGATGTTCTAGAGCAAGCATTGATTGAAAAATATGGATTAGATGATTATAGTTAGTTGAAAAAACAATTTATATTTGTACGAAAAAAAAGCCATTTTTCTGGCTTTTTTGTATTTTTAGGATTAATTGTTCTTTTTTGGAGATGACCGGAATTGAACCGGTGTCTAAAAGACATAATCCGTAATGTCTACCACTATAGTTTATCTTTTGGCGGACAAACACGCACAGAGTTTTGATATATAAAGCATATATCGGACTTTTTGTCTTACTTGCTAAGGCACGCCCTACTAAATTTCGCCTTTGTCCTTAGTAGGAGTCTGGATCAAAGGTTGATACGATCGTAAATACTAAGCGTAGCATTTAACGAAAGCGTTAGCTCTAGCTAACAAGTTTTTAGAGTTTGCATTTTTACATGCTGGACGATTATTTTTGATTCGGTACGTCCATCGAATGGTGGCAATTATTGATTATGGAAATCTTCTATCGAATCCAAAGTACATCCCCATTTCAACTTTTGTATTATAATGAAAAGAGAAGTGATAGCAAGGAATTTTAATTTTTTAAGAAAAAACTGACTGCGGGATTCTGTGTACACCAACAATTCTATATATGCAACACAGCACAGTCAGTTAAAAAAATGGGTCAAGAAAGTCTTTCATACGAGACTTACTTTTAGTATAATATATAAACACATCTCAAAGTCAATACATTTTTTGAAAAAATATGCAAAATTAGTTCATTGCTTTGTTTTTTAGTGTTAGATAATTGTAGTTTCATTATACTTTTTCGATGGAATAATTTTATTCTTTTTTGAAAATGAATAGGTGTTCGTGTTTTTTTTGTAAAAAAATGTGAAATATCTTAAAAATGTTAATATGAATTACAAAAATTTTTTATTTCGCTATCGCGACCTGCTTTTGTCCAGAGCTACAAAAGTAGGCAAAAAATCTCTTTTCAAATTTTTCAGTCATACTTTCAGATTGTTGATTTATGTAAAGAAAACGGAGAATCGTTACATCCGATTCTAAAGTGTGTCTTTGCATATTAAAAGACTGTAATTTCAAAAAGTCTGACAAATGAAAAATTTGATTTTTTTTTATGGAATTAATCTTATTCTTTTTTGAAAACAAAAAGATGTTCATGCATAATAAGGAGAAAATTTGATTCTTGAGATTTTTTTATCCGGAATCAAGTAGCTTTACAATTGTGTTGAATTTTTATAATATCTTCTTTTAGTAAAAATCAAATTTGTAAAAATCTTTCCATTACTTTAAATGCTAAAGGTTGGTACAATTTGTTTCTTCTAGTATCTCAGATTAAAATTGCACAGTATTTTCATTTTTTTAAAACTCTAAAATATTCTTTTGCAATTATTTCTATTTCATCACAAAATTTATCAATATCATGAATATTTGATAAATCAGAATTTATTGTTCATTCAGAGTATTTTATAATATCGGCATATGGTGGATGTGTTAGTATAAAATCAATACTATTATTTTTTATAAAATTTAAGATTCTAGTATCATGTAATTTTAATTCTATTTTTGAATTCGAATTGTGTTTAAAATTTAATACATTTTTAGTGATTTCTAGTGCTTGTGGATTGATATCACAAGCAATTAAATTTCTGTTTAATAATTTGCTTTCAATAGCTGTAGTTCAGCCTCAAATCATTGAATCTAAAAGTAAATCTCATTCATTTGAGTATCTTAAAATTAAGTTTCTAACTACATCAGGAGACCAATTTCAACGATATTTACTATTGTGTGTCGCTCGATTTCCACGACGAGGAAAAGATCGTACACTTGAACATTCTAAATTAAAATTTTCAGGATTTAATTTTTTTATTTTTTTAGTCATTTTCAGGGATTGGTAATCATAAATAATCTAGTGGTAATTCATCAAAAAAATATTTGCATCAAACTGCTTGAATATAATTTAATACATCTTTATATTCATCTTTTCAAAATCGTTCTCATCTCAAGACATAGCAATATTCTACCTTTAGTTTTAGTGGTCTTAAGAGCCTTTCATATTGCTTTTTCTTAAAGTCACATGTTTGTAATTTTTCATCAACAGATCATGCAACTTCTTGATATTTTATTTCTATTATATAGAGTGTGTTTTTTACAATCACATAAATAGCATTGTCTGGTAAAAGCTGTTTAGAAATTATTGTTTTGTAATTTATTCAATTTGGTTTAAGTAAATTTTTGTATAAAGCATGTTTTTGATATATTTCAGCGACTTTTCCTCATTTATACAAGACATTTTGATTTCATGTTATTATATATCAGTTAATTTTTGAGAGAGTATCTTGTAATGAAACTTTTTTTTCAAATTTTAATCCAGAAATTGTATTTCATCAATAAGTTCATCATTTTATCATTTGTTTAATTTTCATAATTTAAAATAACTATTTCATCAATAGCTCATCTATTTTTTGCATTTGAATTTATCATTCTTGTAGCTTTTACTGTGATTTGACGATAATTATTATATAATTTTTGGATACGTTCTGTGTTGTGGTTTGATAGCATTACATAACATCATTTTTTGTCTAACTGTTTAAAAATCTGTGATAGTCTTTCTTGTTCTTCTCGTCAAAATCATCATGTGTTATAATCAGTAAAATTTGATGTATTGGACAAAATGTCGTATGGTGGATCTAGATAAATAAAATCTCATTTTTTTGTGGATTCTATTATTTTTGAAAAATCATAATTGCAGATATTTGTGTTTTGTAAGGCTTTTGAACAATTAAAAATAGTTTCTTCATCACAAATTTTTGGATTAGAATATTTTCAAAAAGGGACATTAAAAAATCATTTATTATTGACTCTGTACATTCAATTAAAACAAGTCCTATTTAGATATATGAATCTAGCGGCCCTTTCTATTTCTGTTTTCTCTGTTTGAAAATTTGGAAGCTGATCTCGAGCTCTTATTTCTAAAAATTTTTCTTTATTATATGGGTATTTTTTTAATTCAGAAATAAGTCCTGATGGATTATTTTTTACTATGTTATATGTGTTTATTAATTCCGGATTTACATCATATAAATCTGCTTTAAATTTTGTTCAAAATCTATTTCTTAAATTAAAAAAAACCGCTCCTCATCAGAGAAACGGTTCGTAATAATGATCTATTTTTTGATCTGAAAATGATCTTGGAAATAAATTTTGGAATTGTTCTAATAATTGTCTTTTCCCTCAAACTCGTTTGATAAATGGTTTGTATATCTGTTCTGACATGTTTTTTTGTATTATAAAAAGCACCCTAATCATGGGTGCGTATATAACCTAAAAACAAGATCGTAAACCGATTTTTCAATAGATTATTCCATAAATAGGATGCTTTTTGTTCTATTCAAAAATCTAAATTTACGATTGGTTTTTAGGAAAAACTCCTGTTTATTTGTTATATACGCAAAACTAAAATTATGAATATGATAGCATTTTGCAACTGAATCTTTGAAAAATTTTTATACGATATCAATAAAATGAAAAAATGGTTGTGATAAGTAAAAAAAATTGTCTATTTTTTGCATTTTTTTTGTTTTTGGATTATAATTGGAATATGATGAGTAATGGGTATTATTTGATGGGAGTGAATGTAATGATAAGAACCCCCTTAACCCCCCTTACAAAAGGGGACTGTATGATTAAAAATTTTAACTAATAAAAAACAAAAATGTTAAATTATCAAACAAAAGTAAAAGATTTAGAAAAAGTCTATTCAACTGATTTGAAGTCTGGTTTGACTGAAAAATGAGTAAATGATAGTAAAAAAAAATATGGTGAAAATAAAATCCAAACAGGAAAAAAAATCAATCCATGGAAGATATTTTTTGAGCAATTCAAAAGCTTTTTGATTTTGATTTTATTGATTGCTATCGTGATTTCGGTATTGATGTGAGAATGGGTAGATGCTATTGTGATTGCTGTGATTGTTGTTTTAAATTCAATTTTGGGATTTGTGCAAGAATATAATGCAGAAAAATCAATTGAATCATTGAAAAAAATGTCGGCATTGAAAGCAAAAGTAATCAGATGAGGAAAAGAAATATTGATAAATTCTGATGAATTAGTAGTTGGAGATTTGATAGTATTTGAAGCATGAGACAAAATCGGAGCAGATGCTCGTATCATCCAAGCGATGAATTTGGAAGTAGCTGAAGCCGTATTGACTTGAGAGTCAGTGCCTGTGAGTAAAAATATTGATGAAATTTCAGATATTGTGCCATTGTGAGATCAATGTAATATGGTATTTTCTGGTACTGAAGTCACAAAAGGTCGTGGATTGGCTGTAGTGACCAATATTGGAATGGATTCAGAAATATGAAAAATTGCTGGAATGCTCCAAGAAGCACCAGAAAAACAGACTAATTTACAAAGAGATTTAGATGAATTGAGTAAAAAATTATGAGTTATTATTTTGATAATTTGTGTGATTGTATTTTTGCTTGATGCATTTACATGACAAGGATTGCAATTGTTTAGAGCAGCAATGGACGATTGAAATTGGGGTGAATGGTTAGTCTCTTTGAAATCATCATTGTTTGTCGCTATTGCTTTGGCTGTAGCTGCGATTCCAGAGTGATTACCAGCTGTGGTTACAATTGCACTTTCAATTTGAGTAAAAAAATTGGTCAAGAAAAATGCATTGATGAGAAAATTATGAAGTGTAGAAACTTTGTGAGCTGTAAATGTAATTTGTACAGACAAAACTTGAACATTGACCAAAAATGAAATGACAGTAAAAAAGTTATATGTGGATTGAGAAATATTTGATTTGAATTGAGTTTGATATTTTGAAATAGAAAAAAACAAAATAGATTTCAAAAAATTATGACATGAAGAAGATATTTCAACTTTGTTGAGGATTGGACTTTTGTGTAATACATCTGCTATAAATGGAAAAGATGTCATTTGAGATCCTACAGAAGTGGCTTTATTGGTTAGTGCAGCAAAATGATGATTAGATAGACAGGTAGAGGAGTCAAAATATGAATTGATAAATGAAATTCCTTTTGATTCAGATAGAAAATTGATGACTACAATTCGTGGAAAATGAAAAGATATCATGATGTTTACAAAATGAGCACCAGAGATGTTGATTGATAAGTGTGACTTTATCTTAGAAAATGGAAAAGAAATAAAAATAACATCAAAACATAAAAAACAAATATTAGATCAAAATGAAAAATTTGCAAAATCTGCTTTGAGAGTGTTATGATTTGCCTACAAAAAAACAGTTAAGACTGATGAAAATGAATCATGATTAGTATTTGTTTGATTACAAGCGATGATAGATCCTCCAAGGTCTGAAGTAAAATGATCAATCCAGCAGTGTCATGAAGCATGAATTAGAGTGATTATGATTACATGAGATAATATAGTGACGGCTAGTGCTATCGGAAAAGAGTTATGATTGACTGGAAAAGCAATAGAATGAATTCAATTAGATTCTATGTCTGATCCTCAAGTGAAAAAAATATTGGATGAAGTATCGATTTTTGCTAGGGTCAGTCCAAATCATAAACAGAGATTAGTCAAACTTTTAAAACAAAAATGAAATGTAGTAGCAATGACTTGAGATGGAGTAAATGATGCACCAGCATTGAAACATGCTGATATTGGAGTTGCTATGTGAATTACAGGTACAGATGTGACTAAAGAAGCGAGTGATTTGATTTTGTTAGATGATAATTTTTCTACAATCGTAAATGCAATCCAAGAATGAAGATGAATTTATGATAATATCAAAAAATTTGTGAATTTTATGTTTTCTACTAATTTTGCAGAAATTCTGATTATATTTGTAGCTAGTATTTGTGGCTTAGATGCACCGTTATTAGCAATCCAGATACTTTGGTTAAATCTAGTTACTGATTGATTACCAGCTTTGGCACTTTGAATTGATCCAATAGCTGAAGATATTATGAAGAAAAAACCTAGAAAAAAGTGATCAAAGATTTTGGATAAAGAGATGTTGATTAGTATTTTGTTGATTGCTGTTTATGTCACTATTGGATGTTTGACATTCTTTATGTTGAATCGTTCAAATATAGATTTAGCAAGGACGTGAACATTTGTATTGTTAGTGGTTTTGGAAATGTTTGCTGTCTTTGTAGTTAGAGCGGATTATGGTGTAAAATTTTTGTCAAATTGATGGCTATTTGCTGCTGTATTTGGTTCAATAGCATTAACATTGTTGGTTGTATACTTACCATTTTTAGCAAGTTTATTTTACACTGTACCATTAGTTGAACATGATTTGATTGAATTATTATTGATAATTTGAATTTGAATTGTGTTAGCTGCAGTTTGGCATAAAATTAGGACAATAAAATTTAATAATAAAAAATAATTTTATTTAATAAAAAAATGAAAAAATGAAAAATTTACAAAACATTAGAAAAGTTGCTGATGATATAAAAACAATTACTATCCAATGAGCGACAAATATTGCGAGAGAAGCTTGTAAAATCATGGAACAGGAATTACGTGATGCAGATTTCAAAGATCAAAATGAATTGGCTGATTTTTTTGCTGAAGCTTCTCAGATATTAATTGATGCTAGAGAGACGGAACCTTTACTTCGTAATGCTATGAAATATGCAAGATCAAAATTGAAAAAATGGTATAATTCAAATTGAATTGCAGATGCGTTTAAAGAGTATTTATCTTGGATTGAGAGAGAAGAAGATATTAGACCATGAATTTGAGCAGAATTGGTAAATGATGGAGATGCTGTTTTTACTCATTGTCACTCAAAATCTGTGGTTGATATATTTGTAAAAGCATGGAATGATTGAAAAAAAATACATGTATACAATACAGAGACTAGACCTTTGTATCAATGAAGAAAGACTTCTCAAGATATGCTAAATGCATGAATTCCAAATACTATGGTCACAGATAGTTGTGCTGGATTTTTTGTAGACAATACTATGTGAAATACTGTAGATGTGAAAGAAATATTTTTGTGATCTGACTGTATAAAACCTGATGGTACAACTATAAATAAAGTTTGAAGTTTCTCTATTTCTTTGTCTGCTTGGAATTCTGGAGTACCATTGTATATTGTATGAAGCTTATTGAAAGTAGATGTAATAGATAAAATCGGAATTGAAACTAGAAATGGAAAAGAGTTGTGGCCAGAAGCACCAAAATGATTAGATATTTTAAATTTTGCTTTTGATAGAGTTCCACATAAATGTATTACTTGAATTATTACTGAATTTGGTGTTATTAGGCCAGAAAATTTGATGAAAGAAATAGAAAAACATTATCCACGGATGTTGGAAGAGTAGTTTATATTTTAATGTCATTTAAATGAAATATGAGAGATTGAGAGTAAAAAAAATAGATATGACAGTTTGAGAGAAAATGAAAATTTTGTTAAATGAAAAAACAGCTTTTCGTCTATGAATAATGGCATGAAATAGTGTAGAATTGTCTTATAAAAAAGATGATAAACGAGAAAAAGTAATTGTAATGGTTAATTTGACAAAAATTATTGTATTTGATTGAGAGATTTGAATTACAAGAGATTTTGGAAAGGAGTATTGAATAAAATGGCGAGATGTCGTAAAAATTAGAGTGATAGAAAAGGACCCTATTTCGTTGAATGCTATAAAACATAAATTACTATGAAAAAGATTATCGGAACAAGAAATAAAAGAATTAATGAGAGATCTTACAGATGGAAAAATGAGTGATCTTTTGACTGCATATTATACCGCTTGTAGTTTTTGTCGTCCAGCTGATGATAGAGAATTGTATTTGACAGCAAAATATTCTGCAGAAATGTGAGATATGATTAGATTTAGGAAAAGTACTGCAGTAAAATATTGTATAGGATGAGTTCCTGGTAATGAAACAACGATGATTATTATTCCAATTTTGTGATCATTGTGAATTGATTGCCCAAAAACTTTTTCAAGGGCTATTACATCACCAGCTGCTACATGAGAATGTGTAGAAATACTTATGGATACAGAATTTTCTGTGCCTGAAATGAAAAAATTAGTACGTAAAACATGATCTTGTCTAGCACGATGAAGATGTCTAAAATTAGCACCAGCAAATGATAAAATAATAAATGTATCGTATCCACTTTATATGGAAGCATATTGAAAAGTCGCAGTTAGTATTATGGCAAAGATTTATGCATGATGAGCAAAATATTGTTTGATAGATATTCCATATTGAAAAAGTGGAAAAATAACACATTTGAAAAATGCAAAAAAAGTGTGATGACATTTTGATTATATAGGTAGACATTTATGAATGAAAATGTGAATTGTATATTCAAATGCTGATGCTCCAGTCTGAAAGTGAATTTGAGCTGTATTTCAATGTAGAGAAGCATTGAGAGTTTTGCAAAATAAAGATAATTATTCAAAAGATATAAGAGATAAAGCAATCAAATTGTCTGCTAAATTGATTGAATTAGTATGATTAGCAAAATGACCAAGAGCTAAAAAAGTGGCAGAGAAACAATTGGTTTCTGGGGCTGCTTGGGAATATATGAAAAAATTGATAGTAGCACAAAATTCTGTACACAAAAAAGAACCTGATTTGAAAAATATTTCGTATTTGTGAATTTTGGATTCTGAAGAAATTCCAATGGCTAATTTTAAGGCTACTTACATGTCAGATTTTTCAGGTATAGTAAAATCTATAGATGTTGAAAATTTGAAATCATTTTGTAGACATTTAGGAGCTCCTTTTGATAAACAGGCATGATTTTATCTTTTGAAACAAGTAGGCGATAAGGTGAAAAAATGAGAAGCTTTGTGTGAATTTTATTCCAATGATAAGGAGAGTCTTAGTCATGTAATCAAAATGCTTGGAGAAAAAACATTATATGAAATCAAATAGAATATTATTTTTATAAATAATGTTTCGAAAAAGCATTGATAAATTGTATTAAATATTTACAATTGCAGTAATGTATTAAAAATAAAAATTTAAATAAAATTGTTTATGGTAAACTTAGTAATTGCTGTATTTATTGTAATGGCTATTTCCGAATTTAGTGAATTATGCATTATTCTTATGTTTAGGAATAAAAAACTAATTGATCAACAAATAGATCAATTCGATTTTGACTTGGATTGTTGTGTTGACTTAACAAATCCTATTGAAGTTGAACTATTGAACTTTATTCCTGAAGTTTAGTCTATTATTATGTGCTATATTTTTTTTATGGCACATTTTTTTTAATATTGTTTTATAATTATATCCCAAAAATGAATTATCGCAAGTAAAAATATTGTGGTAATTTGTTTTTTTTTGTCAGGAAAATTTTTTCGATTATAATTAGATGTAAAAAAATTTTTTTAACTTATAAAATTATAACAAAAATGACAATTGAAGAACTTATGGAGACCTTGACTCCTCATCAGAGAGCTTATATTGATCTAAATCTTGGTGATAAAATCACAAATTGAGATTATATGTTAGCTTCTTATCATCTTGTACCTTCTGCAAAAAGAAATATTTTGCAAGC
>JAZUKX010000029.1:0-14976 GCA_045643505.1 Candidatus Absconditabacterales bacterium
CAAGAGTACATTGAGAGATGTGGAAAGAGATGACACATGCAGTTTATTACTGCATGTGCTAAATAGAGTACACTAAATATGAGCTATTTAACTATAAATGGAAGGAGGATACGAGAAGTGGCAATAAGTAAAGAAGAAGCTGAAGAGCGTAAGATGCGAGATAAGAGACATGCAGAAGATCTTGCAATGATGGCTGAAGAATCTGACTTTCTTGATTTAACTCCTATTTGGAATACTGACGCAGACACATTCATCATTGTTGGTGAACGTTGTGGTGGTAAAACATTTGGCACATTAAAACATTGCATTATTGACTATAAACATACAGGCAAAAGATTTGCATACGTTAGACGTATAAAAGAGACAATCACAAATAAACTTATTGGTGATTTGCTTGAACCTTTCATTGTAAATAAATTTGTAGCAACTCCACTCATAAAAGAATTATGGGGTGAAACATATAATGTACGTTATAAATTAGGTAGATTCGAAGTATATGATGAAGCTGATGATAGCGTTGAACCAGAAATAATTGGTTATACTGCAGCATTAAACATTGCAGCAACACTTAAATCTACATTTACTGAAGAAGATAAGATTTATAATGTAATTCTTGATGAATTTTTGCCTATGCTATCTGAAAGAAGCATAAAAGAGGAATATGATGCATGGGAAGGTCTACTTAGTACTTTATGTCGTGCTCACTTAAATCAATCAAAAGTATATCTTGTAGGAAACTCTATAACAAAATGGAGTGAATACTTATATCATATGGGTGTAACATACGAGATGATGGACGAAAAGAATCAAGGTAAAATTCAAGAGATTTTATTACCTGCTGATGATTGTCATGTTGAAGAAAAGGTTACATTCTTATTATGCAAACCAAACAAGAAATTAGCTAAAATGAACTCTAAGCATATACGTAAATCACGAATGAGTATTGGTCAAGGTTGGGAAATGAAAATAACCACATGTATACCAAGTATTCAAGGTGAAAAGGCTAGAGAGAAGCTAATATGTACATTATATGATCCAATTATGAGTAAAAATATAGGATTCTTTTTACGTGATGCTGTAAATACTACTATTGAGACATTTAATGGCTTATCAGTAGAAAAGACACATAGACGTCAATTTATAGTTGTACGACAAACAACAAAAGTTAGCCATTATTATAATTTGACTAGTGTAAAAGGATTAGGTAGAAATAATTGGAATAATATCAACAAAATGTTTGAAGACATAAAAAATAAGCTGCATGTTGATATAAATGATGAAATACTCCATACTAGAGTATTTGCAGAAAATTTTGAAACAGGCGACATATTATTTAAGTTATATGACGCTTATAATAAAATCACATTTAGAGAAACTTTTTAGGAGGAATAATTATGAAGTTTACACCAGAACAACTTACTACTTTTGCAAGCGCAGGATGGTCTCCTGAAGCTATTAAGGAAATGTTAGAATATGATACTGAAATTCAGAAAAAGTTAGAGGAAGCGGCACCTGTAACTCCTGAAGACGGTGTTAATCATATTGAGGATCCAGCTCCTCAGCCAGAACAGGCTAAAACTGAAACTGCAGGCGATATTTTAGAAAAAATGTTAAACAATTAATTTTATGGAGGTAATTAACAATGAGCGGAATTAAACTTATGACTCCTGTTGGTGCTACTAGCTTTATAAACAAGATTGCTGCACAGCGTCTTGGTGAAGAGGCTCTTAGCAAAATCGACACAAGTAATATTGTTGCTGTAGCAGATCTTATTTATAAGACTGGTATGGACACTGTAATTAAGGATATCTACACATTAGTAGGTACAATGATTAACAAAGTTAGATCTTATGACGGTGGCAAATATGCATCTGTTATGGTAGACTCTGATGAGTTCAATAACAGAATGGCTGTTGTAAAGTTCTACTCTGATGAAGCTATTGAAACTGGATCTATGAATACAGATATTCATCCAAACAACATCGTAAATGGTGCTGATCCTGAATCTGATGGTAGATCACAGTATAAGATGAAGTTCTCTCCAGTATTAGAGATGTTCTTCGATGGTGGTAATACTTGGTCTTACCAGTTACCAACTAGAACTGAAGATGAATGGTATTCATACTTTAGAAATCCTGCTGAATTTGCATCATTCTTCAATGGTATGATGACAGAAGCTCTTAATGACCTTAACTATCGTAAAGAAGGTATGGCTCAGGCTGTAGTTCTTAATCATATGGCTGGTGTATATCAGATGGTACAGGATGGTGAAATGGGTCCTGAATGTCTTGTAGACTTAATCGCACTTTTCAATAAGAAATGTCATACTCAGTATTCAAGAACTGAAATCTTAACTGAGCACTTAGATGATTTCCTTAAGATCGTAGCGGCTAAGCTTGATGTAGACTCTAGACGTCTTACAAATAGATCTATTAAGTATCACTGGAATCCAACTAAGGTTGTAGGTGGTAAGTCTTATAAACTTCGTCAGCATACTCCTTATGCTTCTCAGAGAGGTTTCTTCTATGGTCCTCTTATCTCTGAAGCTGAGACTAGAGTATTACCTACTATCTTTAATGCAGATATGCTTAAGAACGTAGTTGGTAAGAATACTGCATCTGCTGAGATGATTGATTCTTGGCAGGCTCTTGATACAGGTGATGATTTTGATGGTGCTAAGATCCATGTAGAATGTGCTATTCCTACTTCTAACGTTAAGAAAGAAGTTGAGTTAGACTTCGTATTTGGTATGATTTATGATGAACAGGCTATTAAAGTTGTTAATAAGTTTGAACATAGCAGATCTACACCTGTACATGCTGTAGCTGGTACAATTGAAACTTACTTTACATTCTTCAAGAATGCAATTGATGACTTTACTGACAATACAATTCTTTATATCCTTGGACCTGGTGAAGCTAAGGAAGATGAAGTAGTTGTAGCATCTGAAGAAGCTGAAGAAGCACAAGACTAATAAATAGGAGGTGTTAGGTATGAACTTGACAGAAAGAGATATAAGTCTTTTGGAAAATATGCATGTTCCTAACACGTACTGGAAAAATAAGTCTGAATCTTATATGTATTGGATGAGAGCGCTCTATGAGCGCCTCACCAGTGCATTAGATTTTAAGATTCCTGAAAATTGGAGTAGATCATATTTTTATCTTGTATTATTTTCATTTGGATGGGTACCAATTTTTAAGACAGCTAGATGGGGTGTAACATTTAATCCTGGAAGTCTTTTAGGATACGATTGGTTTTATGAACCAACTCATGTACAAATTGCAAATCCAAAACTAGTTAAGAAATTCACTATTGGAAAGGATTGTGAAATTCTACGTCTTACAAACGATTGGCATGGAGTATGGGATATAATTTCTTTTTATGCATCGAAATTAGCCGAAGCTTCACAAGGTGTAGATGTAGCATTAATTAATGCAAAAATGCCATTAGTATTAACTGCATCAAATCAGGCACAAGCAGAGACATTAAAGAAAGTATATGACAAGATAAAGTTAGGTGAGTCATTAGTTGTTTATGACACTGATGATGAACTTTTTAGCGACGAACTTTTACCTCAGGGTGATGAACCTTTCCAGTCGTTTATAAATGACTTAAAGTCTAATTATATTGGTACGGAATTATTAGAAAATATAAATACTATTTTGAATCAATTTTATACTGAGATTGGTTTACCTACACAGTCTTCAGAGCATGGTAAATCTCATACACTTAATATAGAAGCAGAACAAGCTGAGATGCAGTCTAATGCTAGATTATGTACATGGTTAACTAATCTTGAAGATGGTGTAACTAAAGTCAATAATATGTTTGGAATTGGAATGGAGGTGACTAAGCATGAGCATAGCGAGACTGACCTTAATAGGGACGGAGAACGAGCTGAATTATCTGAATAAGAGTATAGCTGATACTTGGTCATTATCAAGTCCTAATTTTGATAAAGACACACTATTAGATACTATTATCTTAAAAGGTGGCCAATTTGAAACATTAATGGCTGATCCATTATATTTCCATAGATTTAGCGCAAGCTGGTGGAAAAAATGGAAAGATACTTTTGAAGGATGGTTTATAGTAAAAGATAAAGAGTATGAACCATTATGGAATACAGATCGTTATGAGGAATATCATGATGATATTAAAGACGTAGGAACAAATGATACTTCTACGTCAAATAGAGAAGTTGTTGATGATGATGCTACAGCCGCAAGCACTGTTAATTCAACTGATACTCTTGATGCAAATAATACTGGTTCTACTACTGATGCAGTATCAGCTTATGACTCAGCGAATTATTCACCATCAAGTAAGAGTGATACTACTGGAACTACACATAGTGTTGATGTTAATACAACAACTACAAATTCGACTTCTACTGATGATAGAACAACAGTTAATACTGGAACTGTAGATAATGACACAACAAATGATAGAGATGTAGATCATAAATTACATGCATGGGGTAATATTGGTGTAATGAGTTCACAGGACTTATATATGCAAGAAGTAAAAGTTAGATATTGGAACTTTTATGAGCATATGGCTGATATTTTCGTTAGAGAAATGTGTGTTAGGGTATATTAAGGAGGTATAAAAATGATTACACAATTATTACAAGAAATCCGAGACTTCCTTAAAAAGGTACTCGGCAAAATTTCAGAGCAAATTGATGCGATGAAAGAGTCTGTAGATCGTATGGAAGAGACTGTAGAAGACATTGCTGAAACAGACGCAGCAATACTAGATGAAGTTAAAGATATTGATGACACAACAAAGTCTATTAAAGACACAGTTGAAAGTATAAAAGGTGATACTGATAAGCTCAACAATATTGATACTACATTAACTGACACATATGGAGAGCTTGTTGCTTTTCATACAGACTCAGATACACTTTTAACAGAGATAAAAAATACTGGCGCTACAATCAGTTCAAATGTAGCAGATATAAAAGTAAAATCTACTAATATTGATAGCAATGTGACAGCAATGAGAAATAATAGTGACGTAAATAGTCGCTATATTCCAGTTATTTCTCAAAACTGTGGTAAGACAGCTGAGTTTAGCGAAGACATTGCTACAAACACTTTAGAGAGTGCTAACAAGTTAACAGCAATAAGTGCTGATACAACTGAGATTATTGCTCTCTTAAGACAAATCTTGGAGGAGGTAAAGGAAAATGGAAGAAATAATCAAACAACTGCTTAACTATCCTACAGGTTATACTATCAAATATATTGAAGAAGACAGAACAGTTCATTTTAAGAAGAGTCGTAAAGAGGTTCTTGTAGTACCTTTTTGGCTTGTACAAATGGATCCTGAATCTGTATTAAAAATGCTAGAGGAGGTGGCCTAAATGTTTCATGAATATCCATATTCAGATTTTCACGAAATTAATCTTGATTATATTTTGAAATTATGTCGTGAATCTGTTGGTTTAAGACTTAAAGTTGTTGATAAGAAACTTCAGCTTGTTAATGACTTAGGACAAACTTTATCGAATGTAACAATTAGTTTTGCTACTTCTGCTGCTAAAGACGATAAAGGTAATGCAATAACTACTTATATCATCTCATCTGGAACTGAGAATGATAAGCTTGTACTTACTCATGGTGATGGTACTGTAGATATGATTACAATTCCTTATGCTAGAAAAGCATCTACTGATGTAAATGGTAAGGATTTAACTACATATTTATCAAGAGTACAGGTAGTAGGTGATGCATTAAGAATCACTCAAGGTGATGGTACTACTTATGACATTACTGTACCATATGCAATTAAGGCTCTTACTGATACTGAAGGTAAAGACATTAAAACTTATGCAGCTAATTTAGCTACAGACGGTGATGAACTTGTTCTTACTGATGGATTAGGTAGAACTTTAGCTAGATTTAAGGTACAATATGCTGAAAAAGCAAATAGAGACGTAGATGGTGATGAGATTAAGTCTACTTATGGACATAAACTCACTACTGGTGCTAGAACTATTAAGCTTGTCGCTAAAGATGGTACTATACTTGAAGAGATTACTGTACCTTATGCAACAATGGCATCTATTGATGAAGACGGTAACGCATTCTTATCTGACTATGTAGAAAAGTTAGAAGTAATTAGCGATACTACTATTGGTGTTAAGGCTCATGATGGTACAAAATTATCTGAAATAACTGTACCTTTTGCTACATTATCTACAGACGCAACTAATGCAGTTGAACGTGTAGAAATTGTAGGTGATCAGATTAGATTTACTACTTATGGTGGCGTAAATACAGAATTAACAATTCCTTATGCTATTAGATGTAAAAATGACAATCTCAATAATGAGATTACTAAGTCATATGTAGCATCTGTAACAAATGATCCAGCATCAGGTGAAATTACTTTTTACGATAAAGAAGGTAATGTCCTTGCACAATTAGTTCCTACTGTAAAAACAGCAGAAAATGATACTTATGGTAATCTTATTGCTGATTATGTAAAAACTATTGTTGTAACAGACGACTCTAACTACGTAACTGTAACTCATGGTACTGGTAATGTAGATACACTTACTATTAACTATAGTACTCATGCATTTAAGGATTCACTTGAAAACATTATTCATAACACATATGTAGCATTTTTAACTATGGTTAATGATGAAGAGACTGGTGAACCTTGGATGGTTGCTTATAATGGTGAGAAATCTGAAATCTTTAGATTCCAGGTTGCAGCTGTATCTGCAATGAAAGACCACTTAGGAAATGTTATTGCCGATACTTATGGACATGAACTTGCATATGAAGATGGTGACTTATCACTTTTATCTGCATCTGGTGAAGAATTAAGTAGAGTTTCTATTGGTGGTGCTGGTGGTGCTAATCTTAAGTCTAAGGTATTAAGATATCGTTCTAACTTACCTGACGATCCTTATGGTGAAACAGAAAATGCAGTATTAACATTCAAGAAATGCTATGATGCAACAATGCAAGCATCAGGTTATTGGTACTTTGAGACATTAGATAGAGAGATTGTATATGATGATGATAGAGCATATTATGCTAGAAAGAATGACTTTGCACTTTACTTACCAGTGAATATAAAGACATTTAGTTCTATTGATGCAGGTGAAACAAAATCTGTTATTCTTGATGACTATGTTAGAATTGTTGGTAAAATTGGTGCTTATAATACTATACTTGACCATAATGCTCCTACTCCTTATGCAACGTCTGGTTCAGTTACTCTTAACTCATTAGCAGTATATCTTAATACTTCTGGTGTAGCTCAATATGGATTACTCGTAGAACCTAAATTCTATCTCACAAGTAGTAATGTATATAAGCTTAAGATTGATATTACTAATATAACTGATGCAACAATTGAAATGCCTTTTGGTGTTAATATTGCACTTTGTTTACCAGTCGGACCTTATAGAGATATAGATAGATACGTTAACTTTAATGCAGATGATCCAGCTATTATTGATTTTACATGGGATAGAGGTACTGGTGATTGCCATATTACAGCTCTTAATGCAACTTCTTATAAGTGCACTAAGATTGAAATGAGCATGTCTGGTTCTTTACGTGAAACCTTAGTAGATGAAAATGATACTGGAGACTTTACTACAACTTATATGGGTGGAAATACATTCATTTATAAGTTCGAAGTAAGTAATCTTATATCAAGCAAAACTGACTATATTTATATAGGATGTTTTGTATAATAAAAAGGAGGTATATAGCAATATGTACCTCCTATTATTTTAGAAAGGAGAATTAAAATGAATGCAGTAATTGGAAAAATTTCTAAAAAGATAAATTCAACTAAATCATCTTTTTCTGGTACTACGCATCAAGTTGTGTTAAAAGATCCAGTTTCAATGAAAAATCCTAAATTACTTGTAACTGGTACACCTAATGCAAAAAGTAATTATATGAGTTTTAATGGTTGTTATTATTGGGTTGATGATATTATAAGCGAGACTAATGGAACTTCATGGGTAATAGCACATATTGACAACTTAGCAACATTTAAGTCAAGTATAACTAACTCATCTGGCTTAGTTAGATTTGGTCCTAAAAGTGCAAGCAGTGCACTTATGGATGATCCACGTTTTGGTCCAGATGTACCTTGGCTTGCAGCTAGACAAAGTGTTGTTATTCCAGATGTAGACATTTATGACCAAGGTGGATGTGTAGTAATTACAGCCGTAGCTGCAACTAGTCTCGCTACAAATGGTGTCGTACAGTATATTATGTCTTATTCTACAGCTATGACTTATATGAAAGCATTTGGATCTACTATAAAGACTTTAGCTGAAGATACATCAGATTTGAAAGATGCAATAACTAATCTTATAATTGGTTCTACTGGTGGTGGCAACTGGTCTGACAACTTAAAATCAATGGTTTGGCTTCCTTTTACACCACAAACAGTTATGACAGCTTGTAATGCAACTGCAATAACTGGAATGGCTATAGGCGGTTATGTTGTAAACGGTCCTTCCATTGGTTTTGCACAGAAACCTATTGCGCCTATTGTAAAGACTGGTACTCTTACTATACCTTGGCAAGATGACGCAGTGAGTTATAAATTTCTAAAACTGCCAAAGTATACTTCAATGACACTCTGTCATCCTTGCGGTTCAGTAAACATTGATACAAGCTCACTTATAGATCAAGCTACTGTACATTATACTGTTGCAATTAATGCACTTAATGGTGATTATTTTGTTAAGATAAAAGAGACAAATACCGATTCTGCTGAGCCTTTAGCTTATGCTCAAGGTAATACGTCACTTGATGTTATGGGCATGGTTGCAGGTGGAGGTACTTTAGGTGGACAAATTTTCAGAGCTGAAACAAATGTTTTTAGCAATGTTTATTTACCTTCACTTACACCAGCTTTAGAATCAAAAACTACATCAACTAAAACTAGTGAAAAAACTGAAGAAAAGAAAGATACTAGATCGCTAGGTCGAAAGATTTGGGATTCAGCAATTACTAATGGATCAACAGGTATCAATAAAAACTTTATGTTTACTAGCAATCCACCTTCTAGTTGTGCTGCAACTTTAGGATCATCAATACTTAATCTTTATCAAACAACATCATTTAATTCACAGTTCTATATTCAAATGAATGCAATGAAACCTAGAATTTTAACAAATACAACTGATTATGATTCTTATTGTGATGAATATGGATATCCTGTAAATAATTATATGTCATTATCAGATGTGACTGGATATGTAGAATGTGCAGATATAACTGTGACTCCTAGTGGAAACAATCTGCCAAATCAATCAGAAATTTCAGAACTAAATAGTATGCTTTGTGGTGGAGTTTATATCGAATAAAAAATAAGGCTAACCTTTAATAGGCTAGCCTTTATTTTTATAATTTTCTGTAATTAGCTTCTAACTTTTTAGTTAGCATTGCATTTTCATAATTAGTTAAATGGAATTGTAATCTATATTTACGTAATTTCTCTTCATTCCAACACCATTTATAATCTGTATAATGCTGCGTATTTGTAAAATATCTAAATGGATCTAATCCTTTTTTAATAGGTTCATATAATACAACTGGAATACGATCTTTATCAAATTCATATTCTGTACTTAAATCACTAACATAATACTGACTTGCATAACCAGCAGTTGTAGCACCTAATTTATTATCTTTCTGATAAATATATTCTTTTGCTGAAATTGACTTAAATATATCATATTTACCATCTAACTTATATTCACCTAAGTCTTTCATTAATTCATAATCATAATCAAATTCATCGCAGAACTTTTTCATTTCTGCATGAGACTCATTATTACGTTTATTTATCTCATTAATAGTATAGTCATTAATAACATATTTAACTGAATCTGTATCACAATAAACAAATGCTTTAGGATTAGCAGCAATTATTCTGCATTCATCTAAAAATACATAACTTGTTATTGATACACCAACTTGAGGTGGAGCAACTCTAGTTTTCCATTGATTACGCCATGTTCCATTACTAATATTTGCATATTCTTCTTCAGTTAAATATAAACGTTCAACAAAAATACCATAACAACCAGCATTAAGTTTTACTTTAAGTGAATTTCTATGAGCATCTTTTGTAGGATATGCAGCTTTATCAAGATACATATCTGCACATGCGCATCTTAACCATTTTGGTAAATAACCTTTATCTGCTACAATTAAATCACTAATTATAATATCATCATAATCATAAAAAAGATTAAATGCTTGTAATTGAATTTGATCTAAATATAACGAAGGATTTCTATCACCAAAAATTTTGAATGCATCTAAATGTTCAAATCCTTCTTTAAGTGAACAATTCTTAAATGTTGCCTTAAACCAACAAAACTTATTTTCAAGATACCAATTAATATCATGCTTAAGTTCTTTTACATACATTGGTTTACTAACTGGAAATTCTTTCGTTACTAACTTATGACAATGTGCAGATGACTGATCATGTGATTGCACATTATTATATGTCTTATCGCTATAATGATTCATACAGAGTGATGCTCTAAATACATTATGTCTAATAATTTCATAAATATCTTTACTTGGAATTTGATCTATTAACCAACATTCATGATACTTATTAAATTTTGTTTTAAGATAATGTTTAGCAATCTGTGCTGATGTCTTAAAAATTTTACTAGTTGAATCAATAATAGTGTATTCATTATATACTTGATCTGAAAATTCTGCAAATAATACTGATGGAACTGTATTAACAGGCATTCTCATCCAATCAACTGCAAAATCTTCTAAACTAGATACAGCTGCAATACCTTTAATATCTCTTAATAAGATTGCGTTATTTACAATAACTTCACTAGAACAATATTCTTTTATATAATCCTTAAAAAATGCTTTTACTTCAACTAAATTATATGTATATACTAATAAATATATATTTTTGTCATCTTTATATGATTGTAATTCATTTTTTATAGACTTAATAAGTTTACCTAATGATAAAATATCTTTACCATTATATGTTTCATCATTTATAGTAAATAACCAATAAAATTCTTCTTCATCTAAATAATGTAGATATAATCCTGCATGCGCAAACATTACGTCTGCGTGCATGCAAGAAAAGATTTTACTATCTTCGTCATTATTATTTAATGCGATTTGTACATTTTTTATAATTTTACTTTCCTTAATGATTTCCATAATTTCTCCTTAATACTTAGCAGCTAATCCTTGTAAAGCATTAAGATCAGCATAAGTTGATTGTCGACCATCATGAAATACGATTCCCATAGCTAATTCATAATCATCACTACCAACTGCAATTGATCCATCTCTTAATGCGTCTGAAACTGCACCAAATATATTATCTTCTCTACTTAAACTTGCCGCTAGATCTAAATTATATATAGCTCTATCTGCCATTTCCTTATAAATAGCTTCTTTCATATGAGTCATAATTCGTTTTGCTTCAGCTCTAGCTTCAGTATTACTCATATCAGGATAATCTTTCTTGATATTTACAACTGTATCTTTTATAGTATCACCAGCATATTTATCACTATTCTCACTATAATCAGAATATTGATCTACGATAAATGATTTAATCTCATCAAAATACTCTTTAGATGTAGGTGTAGATTCATATACATTTCTCAATGTTTGACCTTTTAATGAATCAGCCTCACCAATAACATCTTCACCTTGAATACGTCTACTAAATGCTTTAGTGTGATGTAACTTAGCTTTAGCAGCTTGTTGAGCATATATTTGTTGAGCTGCATCATCATTTTTAACCGTTAATTTTCCAGTTTTCTTATCTACATCAAATACTCTATCAAATACTGGATCTTCTATATTATTTTTCATATATGTACTAGTTCTAGTTTTACCATAATCATCTGTAAATGACTTAGTTACATTCTTTTTAACAAATCCTAAATCATCTTTTAATGCTTGTAATTTTTCTTTTGCTACTTCACTAGGTATACTTTTCTTCAAAAATGAATTATAGTTTGTAGCAAGTCGTTGAGCTGCAGTCTGAAATGACTTTGGCTTAGTCCAATCTAATTTCTGTCTAGGCATAATTTAGTCCTCCTCATCATCAAAATTATAATCACATTCATTTGCTAAATGACCACATAAGTGTGGCCATTCAGTAATGTCAATATCTAAATAATCATTTTGTTCTTCTAAAAATCTGTTTATTTCTTCTTGTTCTAATACCTCTAATTGCCAAGGTTCAAAACCAGTTTCTTCTTTTAATGCACCAGATTCAAGCGCATTTATAAGTCTATCTGCTTCAAAATCATCAAGTAAATCTGAACCTTTACAAAATTCAGCAACATTGTGTGCAATCTCTCTTAAACTAACCATATCTTTTTCCTCCTATAATGATGTTATAAATAATACGTTTGGAATTTCATGAGATATACAATTCATATCTAAATACCAAAATTTATTGTTAATGTAGTTAAATTTGTTGCATTTAACATCAATAAAATCCTTCTTGCTAAAAAATAATCTAATCTTCATATTATTCACCTCTCCTTAATTTTTCTAAAATTGCATCATATTCAGCTCTAGTACCATCAAATGTTATTTTTGGAAAATTTAACTTAATCTTAATTTTAGGTTTCTCATCAATTTTTAACTGATTACAGAATGCTTGTAATGTTTGTGTGTTTTTCTTTTTCTTTTCTACTTTATAAAGTATATGTGCTACGCCATTGCAAACTTCTACTTTATATTTTGCTCCGCAACATTTACAAGTATAATACTTTTGTGTTATTCCGTCCTTTGTAACTGATTTACCTTGTACAAATTTGTCGTTTCTACATGTTTCACATACTACCATAATGATTTCCTCCTCATTATTATTAATTAAATTGACCTTCGCGTTTATCTTTATAATGTACAGCCATATGCGCAGAATGAGTAAGTAATTCAAGATTTGATAACTCGCAATCACGTCTATCATGATTCTTATGATGCACATCTAATACATTATGATATGGAACATCAAAGAATGTACTTGCCATAATACGATGTAATAATTTAGTTCCTTCACAAAATACTCTAATATAACTATCTTTTGAGTGAGCATCTTTACTAACTGTTGACTTACAAACTGTAATGTCATAATGTTTACGTTTACGTTCGTTTTCATCAAATATCTTAATAATGTGAATGATATTAGCATCTTCATCAATAAACCATTCTGGATATGACTTTTCATTTACTCCAGGAACATTTTTAATTGGAGTCATTGATAAGATCATGTTATTGAACTCAGCCATTGATAAGTGTAAGAAATTTTTCATATTTAACCTCTTTCTACCGCATTTAGCGGATTTATTATTTGTTTTGTTATATATATATTATATTACCATGTAATATAAATGTACATACTTAAATGTAAACATTCTGTTAACAGACTGTAAACATTTTGTTTTTTAGATATAGCCATGACGCCAGCATACACTGACGCCATAACCAATCTATATGGAAATCATTTAAGGAGAGAAACTATCTTCTTTATTATAGTTAAATAGCTCTTCGTTGCATTTTAGTAATAAGCTAGATATGCACTATACTTTTTAGCTTTAAGTTTAGCCATTTCTGTATCTGCATTCTTTTTGTCTGTATAAGCACCTGTTTGTACTTTATAAAGATCTCCGACTTTAGTCACAAATGTCTTAAAGCCATCTTTCTTAAGCTTAGCTTCCATAGCATCAGCATTAGCTTTTACTTTATATGCACCTACTTGTGGTCTATAGAGCTTTTTAGATACTACTTCTTTATTATAGTTAAATAGCTCTTCGTTGCTATTTTCTTTATTATAGTTAAATAGCCCTTCGTTGATCTTATTTGCTTCTGATACTATATAGTTCATCTTACTCATAATATAGTCACCAGGACAGCTACGTGCATCGAACCATCTATGAACAGTCATATTTTGCTGATCTGGTTTACCAATAAGTTTAGGATCATTAGACCATTTAAGTGTTCCAATATTATTTCTCTTTGCAATATCTGCAACGAGTCTTATTGTTGCTTGTAATGCCTTATCTGTGATTGCATATGGAGCTACGTTATCAGACGCTACTTCAATAGTAACAGCATGAAAGTCATTATCTCTACCAGTTTCATTAAGTGTGCAGCCATTATGAATAGTACCAGTTTTATATGATCCACCAGTTGTCCATGCTCTATTTGCTTCATCTACTTTAAGTACTATTTCACCATCTTTAGTTACTACATAATTACTTGATGCTTGTCTTGCTGGATCCATAAATAGATTTTTAGCATATGCAAGATTTACTTGACCTACGACGCAATGAATAGTTATTGTGTCAATTGTATGGCCATTTCTGCCTTTAGTAAAATTAGGTGATAATGCTATTGCTGTAACAAATTCACAATTACTCATTTATTTATCCTCCTTATTACCAATTTCTTTTGCAAGATCTCTGATTGCCTCACTATTCTTTTCTACTGCAAGTGTTAGTGAGCCTATTTTATCGATTGTGGAGTCTAAACTCTTTCTCTCTCTATCGTAAACATATTTTAGTGCTGCACCACATGCTAGAAAAGAAAATATTGGGAAGCCAACTGTGCTAATTATTTGTACCACATCCATACTTCTCGTATCCTCCTTCCATTTATAGTTAAATAGCTCATATTTAGTGTACTCTATTTAGCACATGCAGTAATAAACTGCATGTGTCATCTCTTTCCACATCTCTCAATGTACTCTTGCTTGCAGTACATTGTTCTCTCTCATTCTCTCTCTCTCTCTCTCTCTCTCGTGCTGTGTACAGCTCACTGTTCACTGCACTGTCATTCAGTGTACTATCTCATTCTATGTTTCTCATTCTTCCTCACCCTCTAGTGTACTTCTGTTCATGTGCTTGCTTGTATATTTGCAGCCTGCTCCCAGGCGTAGCTACTATTATAT
>JAZUKX010000030.1:0-4859 GCA_045643505.1 Candidatus Absconditabacterales bacterium
GTGATGTCAAAATCAAAGATAGGATTGTTGGTTAAATATGATTTTATGGTGAAAAATCATTTGTAGCTTGGTATCACTATCTCATTAGAAATTATCTTTAAATTTTGATTTGCTGAGATGGTGATACCTGTGATTTCAAAGGATTCTGAATATCAAAAAAGATTTTCAATTGTTCATGTTAAATTTATTTCTTGATCTATATTTCATTTGTTTTTTAATTCTAGTACTAATTGCTTAGCTGTGTCGTATCACGTGATGTATATATTTGTGATATCTAGTTTTGGTTTAACTTCACTTCATCATACAAGTATATCTATACTAAATGCTTTACGAAATACAAAATTAATCATAGGATTTCATTCTTCTTCTGATTTTATGTTGTATGTTATACATCCATGGCTAATTCATTCATATCATATAGGGTAGTGTATAGTGTAATTTTCTTTTTTTGTTGAATTTCATGGAATTGTGACTTCATAGTTTGATTTTTTCATATATTTTGTGAAATTTGTATTAGAATCTTCTGGAATATTACACGATTTTCATCCAGATGCGTTTAGAGCTCAGTCTACGAAATTGATATCTAAAGTGATATCTTTGTTGGAATTATTTTGATATTCTACACAAATTTCTGTGTCTATGTCACTTTGTGTGATGATATCCATTTGCTCTTTTTGATCTCCACTACAAAATGAAAGCGAGATGTCTCATAAAGATTGAGCATGACTGTAAGAAAATAGTCAAAAACAAATGGCTCATAGGATTAATAATTTTTTTTTCATGAAAATTTTTTGTTTATATAAAACAATCATTGTCTATGATATAAATATATAAAAATTTAATTCAAGGAGAAAAATGTATGTGTCGAAATGATGATGAAATGATTTTTTTTGAGTTGAAAGAACCCCCTTCGTCCCTCTTCCGATAGATCGGAATCTTACGACTTCATAAGGGGGATAGGCGGCGAATAGTGGATTTTATCCCTTCGTACAGCATAGCTGCATAAATACAGCATAGCTGTATAAATTCGAAATGATAGTGAGTAATAAAGAAAAAATAATAAAATATATTTGTCAAGTATTTATTATCGTACAAATTTAGATTATTTGAAATATTTTTGATTTGTGATTATAATTATTTAGTTGAGGAATTTTTGTTTTATTTGTTTTTATAAATTAAATATGACATTTGAGAGTATCGCTTTGTTTTTGTGAGGATTGTGATTATTTATGTTGTGAATAATATTTTTTGATGAAGCGACAAAAAAAATGGTATCATGATGAATAAAACATGTGATAAAAAAAGCTACAAATAATCTTTTTAAGACTGTTTGAATTTGATTTTTTGCAACAATAATTTTGCAGTGAAGCTCTGCAGTCCTTTTGATTTTGGAGTCTTTTGTGTCTGCTGGTATGATGGAATTTACGAATGCTGCGAGAGTGATTATGTGAGCAAATATATGAAGTTCGGCAATTGGTGTGATTTTGTGAAGTTTATGATTAGAATTTGATTTAGCTGCTTATGCTTTACCTTTGCTAGGAGCTTTAGCTTTTGCTTTGTTGATAATAAAATCAGATAAAGCGAAAAATATATTGAAAATTGTGATTTGATTATGTTTGATTTTTGTGTGATTGTGATATATGAATGATTGAATGGCTTTTGTGGCAGATGCTGTAGATTTTGTGAAATTATCTTCCTGCTCAATTGCTTTGTTCTATTTCGTGGGATTGTTTGGTACTATGATTATGCAGTCAAGTGCTATTACAATTGCATTGACCTTGTCTGCTGCAAGTGTGTGATTAGTGGATTATCGTATGTGAATTATGATGCTGTTGTGATGTTTTCTTTGAACAACGTCTACTCCAGTTTTATGATGTATAAAATGATGATATTTGAAAAAACAAGTAGCTGCAACTCAAGTAATATTTAATGCTGTATTATCTGTTTTTGGAATAGCTTTATTACCTGTGTTTGTGTGGTTAATGAATAAAATAACATCAGATGTCGTTCTTGGATTGTCTATATTTACATTGTTGTTTAAGATAGTTTGAGTTGCATTAATGTTACCGTTTTTAAATAAATTTATTGCGTTAATCCAAAAGCGATTTCCAAAGAAAAATCCAAATTTTGGATTGAATATTGAATGAGTCTCTCCTACTGTAATACCTGCATGATTAC
Source organism: Candidatus Absconditabacterales bacterium (assembly GCA_045643505.1). Classification (GTDB taxonomy): domain Bacteria; phylum Patescibacteriota; class Gracilibacteria; order Absconditabacterales; family Absconditicoccaceae; genus JALOAF01. Next base: position 2,179 of record JAZUKX010000030.1, read on the forward strand.
ATGCATTGGAGCAGGATTTATTATTTGTATTGAAAAAAGTACTTAAACATGCTTTGAATACATGGAATACTAGAGAAAAAGATCTGAATACAAAAAATTATAATGTAAAAAATTCTTTAAAATATGAAAAATTATATCCAAAAGATGATTTGAGAACTCAGTATGATGACATTAAGGAAATATCTCAACACTTGTTTATATTTTTAGCACAGTTGAAGTCTAATGCTACGGATGAAAAAGATATAAAAAAAATAGATGATTATCAACATTCTTTAGCTTGTATGCTTCGTTGTGTAAAATATATGAAAGATGTACACAAAACTATTGAAAAATTAAAAGATAGTGATGATAAGTCATTGATATATATTTATGATGAATTTAAAGTAATTATAATAAGATTGTACAAAGATATACAAGCTATAAAAGATGAAAAAACATGAGAAGAAAGATCTGCTCGTATTAGACCTTTGGTCAGAAGTATAAAGACTGTCGTAGATAAGGATTTCTTGGATTCATTTGCTAATAATCCATCTATAGAAAAATTTGATTCTACCATATTGTCAGATATCTTGTATGTGAGTCACAATTTTTATGAAGCATGTTTTTATGTGGTCCTAGCATTGAATGCTTTGTATGATATAGATCCATTGGATGTAATTATGTGAGAAAAATAAAAAATATTTATATCAAATAAAAGAGAGTATGTGAGATATTTTTAATAATATAATATGATTTGTATGATGATTGTGACTTTTTGTCTTATGAGTCTCTCTTTTTGATGAATCTACAAAAAAATTAGTTTCTCAGTGATTTAAAAATTTTATAAAAAAGACAACAGATACATTGTTTAAATCAATTTGAGTTTGAACTTTAGCCACATTGATATTACAATGAAGTTCTGCTGTATTATTGATAGTTGTGTCGTTTATAGCTGCTGGAATTATTGATTTTAATAGTGCAATTGGAGTGGTCTTGTGAGCTAATATATGAACACCTATTGTGAGTGTGGTACTTTGAAATTTGTGATTAAGATTTTCTTTTGCTACTATTGCTGTGCCAATTGCTTGTATTGCTGCTTTGGCTATGTTTTTGTGTTCAAAAAATAAAAAATTAAAAAATATTTTCAAATTAATTGTTTGATTATCATTGTTGTTTTGGTGATTGTGAGAAATGAATACAAATATGGCAATAATCTCTGAGTATGTTGATTTTGTGAAACTGTCCTCTTATCCATTGATTTTGTTCTTTGTTATTTCACTTGTGTTGACTGTAGTTACTCAATCTTCATCTATTACAATTGTGTTAGCATTGACAGCAGCAAATGCATGATTAGTAGATTATCGCATGTGAATTATGTTTATATTGTGAGCTTTTTTGTGAACTACATCGACAACTTTATTGTGAGCAGTATGATGAAGTTATCTAAAAAAACAAGTATCATATAGTCATTTTTTTCTTAATTTGTTTTCATCTGTTTTGTGATTTTTATTGTTAAATTTATTCGTTCGAATCTTGGAAAAAATTAATGTAGACATTGTATTGTGATTGTCTATTTTTGCTGTATGATTTAAAGTGATTACAGTATTGTTGCTTTTGATTTTTTTGAAACCATTTATTGGATTTATCCAGAAATTATTTCCAAAAAAAACTACACATTTGTGATTGAAGATTGAGACATTGAGATTTTGGGATGCAGATGCAGCTTTGTTGGCTGTACATGATGATGATATTAAACTTTTGAAAAAAGTATTTAAGTATATTTTGAATATTTGGAGTATTGATGAGAGAGAAATTTTGGATGTAAAAGAAATTAATGCTGATTTTTCTCCAAGAGAAGAATTGTATGATAAATACCATTTAGATATTCAATATAATTTGATAAAAGAGATTGAACAGTCTTTGGCCTTGTTTCAGACAGATATCAAGAAAACTTTGGTAGAAGAAGATGATGATAGAGATGTCTCTGAAAATTCGTTAATATTGACGGATATTGTGAGTGCGGCAAAATATATGAAAGATGTGTCACAGTGAATTATGTGAATGCAATATAGTTCAAATAAGCGAGTATTGAAAAAATATTATGATTTTAGGAGAAATTTATCATGTCTATATAAAGATGTTTCTCTTATAATTGATGGAGAAAATGATAATGAATTACTGGAAAATTTAATAGCATTGATGGATACAATAAAAATGACAGATGAAGAATTTATGGAAGAATTTACATGAACAATATCAGAAAATTGATCAGATCAAACAATTTTATCAGATTCGTTACATGTAAATCGTTATTTTTATTTATCATGTTTAAAGATTGTATCTGCATTAAAATTGTTGTTTTTGACATCGGAGCAGAGACAATATTTGGAGAAAATAGAGTAATGTTTTATTTTGTAAATTATAAAAAATGGCTAATGAAAAATTGATAGAACAAGAAAAACAATTGAAAGATAAATATGAACAATTTTTGGAATTGCTAAAAAATAATCCTAAGGCTATAGAATATGCAGTGGTGAAAAAATCGTATAAGGAATTGCTTGATATAGCATTTGAGGAAGCGAAAAGTAATGCAGATTGGGCAGAAAAGGTAGTGCCAGAATTGTTGAAACTGTGAATATTGTGAAAAGAAGAAATCAAAAAATCATATAAGGAATTGCTTGATATAGCATTTAAGAAAGCAA
>JAZUKX010000031.1:0-2158 GCA_045643505.1 Candidatus Absconditabacterales bacterium
GATTTTAATTTCATGTATGTCACTTATCAATAAAAATAATTTCATACAATATCACTAATATATATTAGCATAAACCTCGTAATGATCAAAGTTTCCTATTGATTCAAATATATGTGCTGATTCATTTTTGTCAAAGAAAGTATAAGATTCTACAGACATGATTTTATTTCAATTGTAGAATAATACATACACATTAGCATTTGTTAGTTCTCAATCAATATCAAAATCTACATCTACAGTATTTCCTATTTTTTCATTTCTTGTTATTTGATAATTTACATCATTAAATGTAGTTTCTCATATGAAAGTTGGTGTGATTTTGATATCTGCTGCACTTGGTATTTCCCAACTGTATCGGATTAATCACGTTTCATTTGGTTTTAATGCATAGTAATATAAACCTTCGGATGATCCTAGACTATTTCAATCTACATCAAAATATTCAATATTGAATTCTATATCAATAGCATTTTTATTTTCATTTTCTATTTCCATGACCAAAGTATTCCATCATTGTTGATAATCTTCAGTTTTCCACCGATTTACAGTTGGAAACAATAATTCTTGTTTTGTTTCATCATCTGATTCATTAATTGTTTCAAGAGTATTGTTTACGTCATTTCAATAATTTTCATCAACATTCGTTTGTTGAGTTGTACATCAAGAAATGCATAATAATACAGCGAATATTCACATAAATTTTAAATTTTTTAATTTCATTTTTTTTACAAATAATATTATAAAAACAGCATATTTAATTATAATTATATGATTTTTTGATGGAAAATCAAAATTTATTTTTTACATTAGAATTACTTCATATTTTTTATTAATTCAATTAAAAAATTATATGTAAATTCTTGAGATACTTTTGCTATATCTTTATCAAGACACTCTCATAAAATTTAGATTATTCTACATCAAAAAAATCGAATCATCGTGGAAATAATTGTAAGTATTCATTCGTTGTATCGATATACGCAGCAAGTCGATTATTAGCATAACCTACAAAAAAATATTTATTATTCTTTCATTTTGTTCACTTTTCAAATTCATCTTCAGTCCAAAACTCTTCATGTTTTTTTGTACTATCATATTTTTCAATTTTATCAATAGTTAGTGAATAAACATTATACTCAAATCATTCTTTATAAAAAAGGATTTGCCAAGATATGGCATTTTCTCCAAATTGTTCATTATATATTTTTTGCTTTACCCTTCATCATTGCCATTCTGGTCATAATTCTGTTTGAAATCAAAAAATTTCATTCCTATAAACTAAATTTGGAGTATTTTGATATATTATTTCTCAACTATTTTGATTTGTGATTATTGCCATAGGGACTCTGAAATATTTTTCATTTTTTTCCAACTCATCATAATTGGATTTCTTATCAGATCTCATTAACATAATCATAACAAATCATCTTGTCTCTGTGAAATATGGATTATCGTTTGATATTATTCATTCACTTTTTAATTTAGCTAAATGAGTGGTATAGTAATTATCTTTTCAATCAGGAGTATTGAATAAAAGTCTAGACAAAACAGTCCCAAATTCAGCTCTGCTAACTTTTCAATCAGGATAAAAATCATCAATTCAAACTCACATTAGTCAAAGCTGACAAACTTTAGTAACTCAATTAAAATATTGTTCATCTAATTCTTTTGAGATGTCTCAAAATTCACAAATTTTAGTAGTATCAGGAGTCTTTTTAAGGACATTAATTGCATAATATGAAATCATTTTTGCTAATTCTATTCTACTTATATTTCAGTATAGATTTGCATTGTCTATGTTATCAATAGTCGTGATTCATTTACTATAAGCATAATCATAGGCAACTCTTTCTTCCATGGAGTAATTGATTCAAAATGAAAACGAGAAAAAAAATATCGTAAATATTAGTGTAAATATTCAATATTTTAATTTCATTTTTGAATAATAATATCATAAAAGCTTACAATCAATGTAAAATTTTACAGTTAAAATTCAATATTAAAATTTGAAACTTTTAATATTATAAAACGTGAAAAAACTCAAAAAATCAAAAATTTCACGGTTATCAATTTTCAATAAATTATTTTATTAAATCTCTTGTTTTTTTTATGAAATTTTTTATAGATTTTATGTCTTATTATTTTCACAAGACAATTA
>JAZUKX010000032.1:0-12657 GCA_045643505.1 Candidatus Absconditabacterales bacterium
TTTTTATTAATAGTTTCTAAATAATAATATAAAATATACTTGAATATTACACAATTCTTCTTATAAGATATATGATTGAATAAAAATTTATTTATATAATTTTACAAAAATGAAAAAAACAATATTATCTATCGTAGCAATAGGGCTATTCGCTTGATGTACATTAGCAGCTTATGCTCCAACAAAAAATGATACATTAAATATCAAAAATTTGAAGACACAATTAGATACAGCTATTAACAACGATAATACAAAATTGCGAAATTTGTACCAACAAGCATCAAATTTACAGACACAATATTCTTGAGATGAAAGATTAAATTATATGTTGTGAGAATTAAAATATTATCTATACAATAATTTGTCTGCTCAAAAAAATGCTGCAAAAGTTACTACAAAATTATCAAAAAAGAGTTTCTTGGATATGAATAATACTTGATATTACACTGGAATTACTGATACTGTAGATCAATGTATTTGACGATATAATACAATTGATGATCTTAGCTTTGCATATGATTTTCCTACTGCTGTTACATTAGCTGTACGATATAGAGAATCAAGTTGCTGATATTATTTACCAAGCAATTGAGATTGACCATTCCAAATTACTACAAAAGATTATGGGACAGGGACTTTGACACAAACTTGATTTATACAAGCAGTTGAGGATTTCCTAGTTTTTGCAAAGAATAAGTGGAAAAAATCTCCATCATGAAATCTATCTTATTGAAATTATGATATGACATGAATTGTAAATTTTGCAGCATTGTACAATTGAGGAAAAACATCTTGAAATGATGTAATACCAAATGCTCCAAAATATGTATATGAAGGATATTGAGAAAATTATGCAACAGGAAATAAATTTGGAATAGTTCCACAAACACTAAAAATATTAGAATGGGAATTAAATAATAAATATTAAAAGATTATAATCACTATAAAAAAATTTATCATTAATTAATCAGTTTTGATGAAGAAAGATATAAAAATTGATTTGAGTAATTTTCAAAATGAAATTGTATTTGAATGAGTGAATACAAACAACTTAAAAAATATAGATATTACTTTACCAAAAAATAAAGTGATTGCTGTGACTTGAGTTTCTGGAAGTTGAAAATCATCATTTGCATTTGATACCGTATATAAAGAATGACAATTCCGTTATATTGAATCATTATCAAGTTTTTTGAGACAATTTTTTAATCTATGAACTAGGCCAGAAATTGACCATTGTACATGACTTTCTCCAGCTATAGCAATTGAACAGAATAAAAAATGATGAAATAGTCGTTCAACAGTTTGAACTCTCACAGAGATTGATGATTATATGAGACTTTTGTTTGCTAAATTATGAGATAGTTACTGTTACAAATGTGGAAAAGAGATAAAACCTACATCTGTAGACTCAATTATGGACGAATTGAAAAAAAATTATTTGGACAAAAAAATATTCCTATTAAAAGATGTATGAGAGTTAAAAGAGTACGATATGTTGTCTAAATTTGTAAAAAAAAATAGAAATAAAGTAGAAAAATGATGATGATTTACTAGATATTTGTTACTTGGATGATGAAAAGAGCCAATAGAGTACTTTTATCTTGAAGATCCAAATGTACCAAAAGATTATTTTCCTCTAAAAGTTTTTGGAATATATGATCGTGTCACAGTAGAAAAAAGTAAATTAGATAGGCTAAAAGAAGATATAATCAAGATTTTGTGAGAGACTGAAAAATTTGGTATTTTTGTAGATGCAAATGAAAATGATAAATTAGATTCAGAAGAATTAGAATCAAAGGAAGTGTTATGGTTTACGGATAAAATGTATTGTCCGGATTGTAATGTGACATATCCAGAATTTTCTGCTCAACATTTTTCTCCAAATAGACAAGAATGAGCTTGTTTAGATTGTCATTGAATTTGAGAAGTACTACAAGTTGATTTAGATAAAGTAATAGATCCATACAGTCAGTATATGGAAGCTATTTTGCCATGGAGAGATAGTACTTTTTGACAGATAGTTTTGCACAAAATGGCTGAGAAATATTCTATGGATACCGACAAACTTTGGAAAGATTTGCCAGAACGATTTCAGCATGTTATAGTTTATTGAGATGATGAACTTATCCGCGTGACTCAATGATGAAAAGCTACAAGTATGAAATATCAGTGAATAACAGAAATTTTAAAAGATCAATATGCAAAATGATTATTGACAATTGATTTTCAAGCAATGTTGAATATGCAGCCTTGTCATACATGTCATGGAGATAGACTTAGGATAGAAAGCTTGAATGTTTTTGTGTCATCATGAAAAGATAAATATAATATAGCACAATTACAAAAATTGAAATTAGATGATTTAGCAGCATTTTTTTTGGAATTTCAAAAAAAATCAAAAAAGAATAAGGTATTAGTAGAGAGAATCACAAAACCTTTACTGGATAGAATTCAGACAATTCAAGATTTATGACTTGGTTATCTAGATTTAAGTAGATCAATGGATACTTTGTCTGGATGAGAAATACAGAGACTTAGACTTGCAAAACAATTGTGAAATAAATTAACATGAATTACATACGTATTAGATGAACCTACGATTTGACTTAGTGAGAGAGAAATAACAAAAGCAATCAAAGCTATCAGGAATTTGCAAGCGATGTGAAATACTGTAATTGTAGTAGAGCATAATGAAAGTTTCATTAAATCTGCAGACCGAGTGGTGGAAATTTGACCTGGAGCAGGGGACTTCGGTTGAAACTTGATGTTTAATGGACCATATGATGAATTTTTGAAATCCAACACACTGACTGCACAATATATTACTTGAAAAAAAACTGTACAAGCTGAATTTAATCATATTCCATGAGATAAACGATTAAAAATAAAAAAAGCAAGTAAATATAATTTGAAAAATATTGATGTCAATATTAGACTTTGATGATTTACTATTATCACAGGACCTAGTTGAGCATGAAAGACAACACTGATGTATACTACATTATTCAGATTTTTAAATGATAAACAAAAGTTTATACAAAGTTATATACGTTTACAGCTTTTGAAAAAATGAATGAGTTGGGAAGAAATTATTTCAGCTCCAATTATCCAAAAAGATTTATATGAACATTATGAAAATTTAGCATTACAAGAATTTTACAAAGATTTATGAGTTGAGACTATATTGTGATATGATGATGTCAAAAATACGATCTATGTAGATCAGAGTAGTATATGAAAGACACCAAGGTCTTGCCCGTCTACATTTGTGTGAACATTTGATAAGATTAGAAATCTTTATGCAAATACTACACAATCAAAATACTTGTGATTTTTTGCATCATCATTTAGTTTTAACTCATGAAAATGAGCATGTCCAGCATGTAATGGATATGGATACAAAAAGGTAGAATTGCAATTCTTACCAGATACTTATGTACCTTGTGATTTGTGTAAAGGAACGAGATACAAGTCAGAGATACTAGATATTAAATGGAAATGAAAGAATATTGCTGAAATTTTGGACATGTATATTTCTGATGCTTTACAAGTTTTTTCTGAAATTGATTCAATCCGTGATGAATTGCAACTTATGTGTGATATATGATTATGATATCTAAAAATGTGACAACCAGCACACACATTGTCTGGATGAGAAAGCCAGAGATTAAAATTAGTAAAATATTTATTGAAAGAATTTAGATGACATACTGTTTATTTCTTGGATGAGCCAACAGTATGACTACATCCATCAGACATTGAAAAACTTTTGAAAGTTCTAGAAAAATTTTTGGAGTGAGGAGATACAATCCTCATGATAGAACATGATCAAAATATCCTAAAATTTGCAGATGATATCATCCAATTAGATGATGGAAAAATAGTTAAATAAAAATATTTTCACGGAGGATTTTTTTGCAAAAAAATCATTAAATCTTAAATTTTGTAATATTTTCAGAATTTATCATGCATATATTTCAGGACTGTATATTCATCTCAATAAGTCTATATTCTTTTGATCTGAAATGAATTTTCCCTGTAAATTTACACTATCCCAAAACAGATAAAATTTATCTTCATTTCAAATTATATTTTTGTAGATATCCTCATTTTTCCTTATTTCGTAGACATTCGTAATAGCAGGCAATGTACTATTCCATAAATCTGTACTTCATTGTATAGCAGACAAGATATATTGCATCAAAAATTGCTTTGCTAAGTTTACATTACGATTTCATTTTGGCATGACAAATCACCATCCTCTTACAGGATATATATTATCAGTATTAGTAAAACTAGAAATAATAAAATTATTAGATTTTTCAGAAAAATATTTGTTTAAGATGTCAAAATCAGATAAAAATCAAAATTTAATGTCTCCAAAATTATATGCAAGTAAACAGTTTCAAGGGAAAACTTCACAATATTTGTTAGTTTTTGTGATACGGGTGTATAATTCTTTAAAAGTGTTATAATTATATTTGAAATTTAAATCTACTTTTTCTACATCCAACATATTATTTAATTCAATTGAGCTATGCTTATCTTTTATGAGATTTAATTGCCAATACAATATTTCAAAATAATTTTCAAATGGTCCACTTCAATCCAATAGAAGATTTATGTCATTTTCTCAAATTCCTCGGATAAGAGGCATTGCAAATGCTTTTGCATTAGTCCATAATGTGACAAAAGAAAACAATCAAGCCCAAGAATTTACATTATTTATTCCATTTTTGGACATAGTAACCAGTGGATCTATACTATATGGGATGAAAGTATTTTCATTATCGGACAAAATGTTTTGAAAAAATAAATTATAATATGGTTTTATATTTTCTCATAGATAAATTCATTCCAAATCTAATCAATCAGTCCAATCACTTGGAAGTAAATACAAATCATAATCTGTCAGACCTCATTCTACGAGCCATTTTAAGTCATTCATATTTGTCACATAATCAAAATTTATCTCAATTCATTTTGAATTTAGTGTCTGTCATAACAGCTCCAATCAGCTGTTTCACAAAAATTCAGGCATCAAAATTGATAAGGTTCATGTTGTTGGTAATTCTTCATTGATATACTCTGTTTCACTCAATGTTTCATTGTATGCATCTATTTCTGCTTGTATCTCTATCTGTTGTCTCTCATATTCTTCAGCTAATTTTTTTGTATTTTTAAATTTTACATCCCTAAAACTATACAAAGTAATAGCACTAATAGCAATAGAAATAAATCATAATATTAGAATTTTTTTTCAATCTGAATTCATTTAATATATATTTGATAAAATTTAGTTATTGAAACTTTGTTCACTAGCAAAATCTCCTGCGGATCCAGAGACTACAGTACCAGATAGTGTCTCTCACGGCGAACTCCATGTTCAGATCCATGTTTTCTCGTTTAATAACTCATTTTTATTATGAATTGTCCCAGTTACAACTCAGGTTCACCAAATATTTCATTCTTTATCCCTAGTGTTTAATCATCTTTCTATAGCAGAAATTGTAGCATATCTACTGCTATAGTATTCATTTATGTCTCCGAAATTTTCTACAAATGATATGTAATAAGTATTTACAACAGACAAAATTGATATAGAAGCTATAGTAATTGCTAAAACAATACCGATAAACATTTCAAAATAGACAAAAGAATTAAACTTTTAGATTTGGAGCTCAACAATATGGGCAATATTGATAATCATGTGTGAATTCTTTTTCACATTCTTTACATTTTATTTTTAATTTTTTACCACATTTGATACAACAATTGTATTCTTTAGGGTTTAATGTACCACAGTTAATACAGACAATAGAATTTGATAGACAAGCATCTCTCCAAGGAGTTTTGTCTCTTTTGTATCAAATAGGTCTTATCGCTCGATAAATTGGTAAACCAATGATTGGTGTCAAAAAAGTGACAAATATAATTGAAATTATTTGTAAAAAATGGTTATCTGTCCTAGCTGAAATATCTTTTGAAACACAAATAATACAAATTAACCACAGAAAGATTACAAAAGAAATTGCTGCTATCCCAACTTTATCCAAGTTTGCTAATTGAGATAAATCGATCTCTCACAAATTAAAATTCATTTTGTTTCTTTTTATTATTTAAAACATTATTTAATTTCTCTTTTTATTACTTTTACATTATTTCAGAGATTCTTTACCCATTCATGTATTGGCCCTACTTGAGATGGATTCTTTGTCAGCCAAGTTACTACTATAATTTTTTTAGATCTATCATCACTATTTGTTATAGAAAAATTACTTATTTCTATATTAAACCTAGTAAAAATTTCAAGTAAATTAATTATATTAAAATCATTATTTGCTGTGATTGTAGATATTATTGTATAAGGACTCCTTTCTTGAGTTTCCCAATGAGCTTCTAATAAATTCCATGGAGCAATAGTCCTTGCAGCTTTACAATTTATTGAATGTATTTTAATTCATTCTCTACCTGTCTTTGCAATAATCTTGTCTGGATTTTTAGGGTTACACTCAGGACATAATACATAATTCGCTAATTTATTATTGTCTATGATGATATCTGGAGATTTAGTTGTCGCTTCTTTTGGCTTTACTACAGGAATATCTATTTGTTCTTTTATAAAATCTTGATACTCTTTTGGATATGTAGTTTTGATCAATTTTGTATAGATTGTCTTATTATCTAGAGCTTCTAATAATTGTTTATCTAAATCTTTCTTTTCAAATAATTCAGAAACTTTATCATCCTTTGAGTTTAATATTGGTAATCATAGACATTTTAATTTTTCATTGAATATCCTCATTGAAGTCTCAAGTAATTCCGCTGATATCTCAGATTTGATGAATTTTTGTACTTTGCTTTTTGCACTAGGAGTTTTTAAAATAGAAGTTCGGTGGCTATTTGCTGTATATTTGTATTTAAAAGTATTGATTTTTATGATATCTCACGTACGAGGGATATATGTGATAGGCACAATTTCTCAATTAACAATAGCATTTTTAAATCTTAATCAAATGTCTGTATGTATATGAAAAGCAAAATCTAATACAGTACTTCATTTTGGAATTTCTATTATATCTCACTTTGGAGTATAGATAAATGTATCTTTATTGAGTAATTCAATATTTAATTGGTCTTTAAATTGTTCTTTTTGAGTGCTTTCCGTATATGCATTTACCAATTGTTGTAATTTTCTCATCCATTCGGCTTGTTTTTCATTGACTTTATTAGGGCTATCTTTATCGCTATAAGCATAGTGTGCCGCTACTCAAAATTCAGCTACATTATCCATCTCACGAGTCCTAATTTGTATTTCTACTGGAAATTTAAACATACCCAAAATAGTAGTGTGGATACTTTTGTATCAATTAAATTTTGGTACGGCAATATAATCTTTAATCTTTTTTATCAATGGAGTATAGTATTTGTGTATAATTCAAAGTGTAGTATAACAATCAGAAATATTTTCCGTGATTACTCTGAAAGCTAATAAATCCATAATATTTGAAATGTTTGTCGTGTGATATTTATTTGTCATTTTTTCCCATATCCTATAAGGACTTTTTACTCTTCATTTTATATCAAAATTTTCTACTCATTCTTTTTTGAGCATATTGGAAATTAGATTAGTTCATCTTTTTATTTGTTTATCGGTTGCTGAAAATTGTTTTCTCAAAAATAAACAAATCCTATCAAAATCTTCTGGATGTAATGTCTTGAAACAGGCGTTTTCCAATAATACTTGATAATGATATAATCAAAGCCTTTTTGCTATTTGTACATAAATTTTCATAGTTTCATTAGCAATGTTGTCTCTTTTTTCTTTTTTTGGATGGAATTGGAGAGTCTGCATATTATGGATACGATCTGCTAATTTTACAAAAATAACTCTCAAATCTTTTGCCATTGCTAAAAAAGTTTTTTTGATAGTCTCCAGCTGTCTGTCTTCTCATTTATATTTGATTTTTGATACTTTTACGAGTCATTCACACAAATTTGCCACATCACAACCAAATTCTTTTTCAATTTCTTCTTTTGTGACAGTACAATCTTCAATCACATCGTGAAGTAGACAAGTTTGAATTGACTCCAAATCTGGTTTTAAGTCCATTAGTATTATTGTTGCTTTGACTGGATGTATTATATAAGGTTCTCATGAATGTCTTTTTTGGTCTCAATGTGCAGTTTTTGCAAATTCATAAGCTTTTTGTATTTGAGGTCAAACATTATCTCATAGATATTTTTTTGCTGTAGAAATTATTTCATCTACCAAATCCTGAGGATCTATAGACAAATCCACTTTGTAATCTAAAGCTCTATCTAATTCTACGATGTCCACTGAAACTTTTGTAAAAATATAAAATTAATTTATTTTAGCACAAATTTCTGCCATTTGTTCTTTTTTGGAAGTTCATCACTGCCAAGTGTAGTAAACTCTACTACAAACATTATACCCGTACCTATATCTATAAATCGTGTCATCTCAAGTTCATTCGCATGCAATATTTGCTCAAGTTTCTCCGAATGTTCATGTCCCAAAGCCACATCGATTCACATCTTGAGTCACTACTATTTCTCTATGAAATTTTGCATCTTTACCGGTACAAGGAATCCATCAAGATGATGTAAGACAAATTCAAGATCGAGCTATAATTCATGTATTTTGGATATATGTATCACCTTCCACTTCACTGTCACCATCAAAACATTTCCCATTACTTGATAGCTTTGAATTTTCTCAACTACAAACAGCTCACAACAATATTCTCATTTGACGTATTCAATCTCATTCGTTTCCGCTTAAAGTCTGTCCAGAGTCTAACGTTCAATCTCATGTATAATTTAATCATGATATTTGTTCAGCCATGACTGTATAGTAAATTCATTCTTCGACCCAGTGAACTCTCCTAGTAGTATTTATCAAAATATTTGCATCATTAGTCCCATATATTGATAGTAAATCATCATAACGAATATCATCAATTTGAGCACGAAATAATTCATATCACTGTACAGCTAAATTCGTAGCAACTACATTTTGCGATACTTTTATATTAGATTGTTCCATCTTTTTGATTACAGCCAAAATTGACAGTAGAGCTGTTCACATCACAATTGCAATCAATAATATTTCCATCATAGTAAAAGCTTTCAATTTTTTCATATTTTTGTCTTTTTAAGAATTGAAAAAAAACAAATTAAATTTATATTAAATATTGTAAAATGATTTTCAATTTATTTTTTTGCTTAAATTATGACTGATACTATTATCATGTATGTCGTTGCATGACTATTCGCTTTATTAATCGTTTTGTCTATTGCAATCAAATTGGAAAAAATGGTCAAAGTGATTATATGAAATTTTATATTATGAGTATTATGTTGCTCGATCGTATTTGTTTTAAATTTAGTATCTAATGATTTATGAGTCGACGCATGATTGTGAAAATTCTTATTTGAAATTAGATATGTCTTAGCATATTTGATATATGTATGATGATTGATTTTTCTTTATTATAAATTATCAATCAAAACAAAAAGCCAAAGCGATGTTATATTGGAGAAATCTTCCTATTTGTTGTTTGTCCCACTTACAGCAATTTGAGTCTGCATATTTCCTATTTTAATTTACGTGCTTCCAAACCTATGCAATTGAATTACTCTGAATGAAATTTCATGAAATATGACAAACAACTTATATTTACAAAAAATTATCATTTATTTGCCCTATATTTTTATTTGATACTCAATAGTGACAATATTGGCTTTTTGTGATTTTACAAAAAAATCATGATGATGAAGTGCCCCAACTATCATATAATTTGCAAAATAATAAAATTTCATTATAATGAAATTAATTGTATTTATTATTTATAGAATTACATGAAAGTAACGTTTCCAAAAAATATAAAAAAATGAATATTATCTTGAATGTCTATCAGTGTGTGACCTATCAATGTCACAGTAGTCCAGCTTTTGCTTGTAGCATTGTGAGTCGGATTAGCTTTAGCTATTTTTAGTAAACTAAAAGATAATGGGACAGCTTGAGCATTGATTGTATCTGTACCAATTTTAATTATATTTATTGTATTAGCATTTTTCAAGATATCTGAGATGTGAATGTTGGAATATTTAGCAAAAATTTTTAGGAATAAATTCTTTGATGTTCAAAAAAAATTTCAAGTAAATTATGAAAAAAATAGCGATACTGAGATTGCTATCAAAGAAGCAAAAGTGGTAGATACCTGAACACAGACTGTTGAATACAAAAAAGAAGATATTGAAGCTGGTAAGAAATTAGCAGAGCAAATTGAAAAATGAGATATTATATAATAATGATAAATATTTGTTATCGAGACTATTTTTAAAATTAAAATAAAATTTTATGACAGTTTTGTTTGATGAAGATATTATAAATCAATATCTAAAAGAGAGGAAAGTTCAACCTTTTAGATCAAAACAAATCTTTCAAGAATTGTTTAAAAATCAAAATATTTCACGAGATGAAATGACGACAATCCCTAAAGATTTAAAAAATGAACTATCAACTCAATTTGAAATAATCAATCTTTCTATAGAACAAGTGATTGAGACAGAAGATACAACTAAATTTGCATTCAAAACTTATGACGGATACACTATCGAAGCTGTCCTTATGTTTCACTGGAGTAAACGTATTGATGAAAAATTAAATAGAATCACATTGTGCCTGTCTAGTCAAATAGGATGTCCGATGTGATGTGCTTTTTGTGTTACATGAAAACTATGATTAATTAGGAATCTCGAACGGACAGAAATCATCTCTCAAATGTTATTTGTAAATAATTATATCAAAAAAAAATTTGGGAAAAAAGAAGACTGAACATTACGATCAGTTAGAAATGTTGTTTTTATGTGAATGGGGGAACCTTTATTAAATTATGAAAATGTAAAAAAAGCGATAGAGATTATGTTTAGACAAGATCGTTTTTCTTTGTCTAGGAGACATGTGACAATTTCTACAGTGTGAGTGATCTCATGAATACAAAATTTGATAGATGATTGAATAGAAGCAATGTTGGCAGTATCTTTGCATGCACCGACACAACAACTTCGTGAAAAAATATTACCAAGTGCAAAAATGTTTCAAATAGATAATTTAATGAACATATTAAAAAAATATGAAAATAAAACATGAAATAGATTATTTTATGAATACATTATGATTTCATGATTGACTGATGGTGATGAAAATGCAAAAAATTTAATAAAACTTTTAAAATGACAAAATTGCCATATCAATTTAATTCCATATAATGAAAATCCAGTAGTTGATTTCAAAGAGAGCAGTATAGCTTCCATAAATGACTTCAAAGAGCAATTAGAAAAATGATGACTTACAGTCACTATCCGTGATAGTATGTGAAGAGATTCAAAGTGAGCCTGTGGACAGCTCTGATATGAAAAAGTTGAGAAATTGAAGAAATAATATTGTTTTAATAAAATAAAAAAAGATGGAGCAATTCTCCATCTACTTTTGTTATTTTAGATTTTGTTTGGCCTATTCATAACTTTTTAATACATATCTCATAAGCATCAGCATGACATATCATCTTGTTTCTTCCAAATCTGGATTTGTGTTAGTTAAAATACCTTCAGCTTTTAGTATATTTAAATGTGGAATATAGTAGAATGTGCTTCCATCTTCAGTATTATATAATAGTCTTGATAGCGCCGTAGCAAATTCGGCTCTAGTCAATGTGTCTTCAGGCCTAAATTTATTTCCAGGCATGTTCTGTCACATGATTCAAAGTTGACAAGCATTTGTTACTCAATAATTATAATCATAATTCATCAAATTTGAAACATCTACAAAGGAACATCCTGTCTTTGTTGTATCTGGTTTTATTCATAAAATATTGATAGCATAATTTGAAAGCATCTTTGCCATAGCAATCCTTGTTAGTGGCCCGTACATGTCTGCAGATTGTATCGTATTCATAGTTGTAATTCAATAAGTATGTGCAAATCTGTAAGCATTATTCATCTCTCTTGTAAATCAATTTGCTTGTTTTTCATATTGATCTCATGTCTCATATCGTGTAGGTCACATATGGCTGTTTCATGTGTTTCAAGAATCTCAAGAACCATAAACAAGATAATGTGTAGCAAAATTATTTGTTCATTGAAGTTGTATTATTATGTTATTATTGTTACTTCATTTTTTCAATATAACATCCACTACTTTTCATAAACTTATCTTTTCTCTAGTCCTCTCTATATCTCAGAAAACTGAATATTTTTTCACAGAAGAATCATTAGATTCTGTAGATATTGTCAATTTATTACTAGATTTTACATTAATTTTTGCTGATCATATTAATTTTTTTGTTTGACTTCATATGAAATTCAATTCGTTATAATTTCAAATATCGGCAATTGTATCTCCACTCCAAGCTTTTGGTTGTACTTGTAATATTACATTATTTCCAAAAGAATATCCAGAAATATCATTCAAAGGAGAAACTGATCATGATGTAGCAATATTCGACCAATCAATCAAATATTTTCCAGATTTATCTACTGGATTTACTACAACAGCTCGAGAAATATTATATGCTGTACCTATTTTACTATTGTAGTTTCATGTCCCATCATTATAGGATACAATAT
>JAZUKX010000033.1:0-5060 GCA_045643505.1 Candidatus Absconditabacterales bacterium
CACCATTATCTTCAAATTTTTTGATTAATTCTTGGCATATGTTTTTGTATGAAGATTCTTCTTTTGCTTGTGATTTTGATTTTATGCTATTATCTCATCCATATCGAGGATTTTCGATATATTTTAATATCTTTGTTCCATTTCAATTATCAATTGTTCATCGATATGCCATAAATTTACTATTTTTTTCTTTAAAATTTCATGACAATATTTCATTTTTGTTGAAATCTTTGATGCTTGGATCGTTTTTACTGATTCAATTGAGTAATATTTCTATTTTTTCTCATACATTTGTATCTTTTCATCGATATCATGGTAAAAATCCAATAGATCTAGCTGTCTTTCGTAATTTTTCTTCAGCATCTATTGATGGCCGAGCTATTCATGACATTAATACCATCAACAAATATCATTTTACTTCATGGATTTGTTCTGGTCTTCATGCTTTTTCACACATCTTTATCAATTCTGGTATGGCTTTGTGTTGTTTGTTGTTTCATAGATTATTTATGAAATTTTCTTTTGCTTGATTATAATTTTTTGCTTCACTTGGTTTGTTGAATCCATCTATTCGATTTTTCATATTTGTATCTAATTCATCTTTAAATTTATTTGACCAAATAGTTTTTCGAGCATTTCATGCTGGACCAGGTCCATTTTCTCCACTATCATCTATAGTATCTATGATATATTGTAATTCTAGTTTTTGTAAGTCTACCATACTTTGCATTTTGTCTCATCCAGACAAAGCTCTCTCCCTAGTTTCATTTACTTCATTTTGTTTTTTTTGATATGCTTGCATGAATTTTTCTTTGTGATCTGGTCACAAAAACATTTCTACTCGATATCATGTTCATTCTTTATCTTGGAATGCTCTAGGATATGGTCATTCTTTTTTTAGCATAGCTAAAAATGCTCATGCAGCTTGATATCTTTTTACTCATTCTCATTTATATCCAGGAGTCAGTACTCATAGTATATTTTTTTTGAATCCAGCAGAAAACATTGGATCGTCTGCATATTTCTTGTATCGATAATCTATTTTTTTCCAAATTTTATTATCCCTA
This sequence comes from Candidatus Absconditabacterales bacterium, assembly GCA_045643505.1. Classification (GTDB taxonomy): domain Bacteria; phylum Patescibacteriota; class Gracilibacteria; order Absconditabacterales; family Absconditicoccaceae; genus JALOAF01. The sequence goes on from JAZUKX010000033.1 coordinate 1,068, forward strand.
TTGTTGTAGTAATCTAATTCAGCACCAACAAATGCTGCCTTCATATTTCATCGTAGTCCACCAAAACTTATAATATTTCAGAGATGTTCATACAAATTTCGTCATTCACGAGAAAACATCAAATTTTCTAATTGTTCTTCGTTTTCAGCAGATTGAGCTTTAAATGCATCTTTGATCTCTTTTGTTTTTCATTTAAATATATTTTTGAAATTTCAAAAACTTACTCGTTGAAATAGTCATCTATGAGGTAGTCTATCTTCTTCATCTTCTTTATAAATTGCTTCTCTTTCTTTTTCTTCATCGGCAGAATATCATTTTAATTTTTTAGATTCAATTAATAAAATAAACTGCTCAAATGGTAATTCTCTTTCATATTCGTATTTTACTTTTTCTGTTGGATCTTCTTTGTTCCATCCGTCAAAATTTGTAGATACTTTTACGGTTCATTTTGTTGTGTTAATTCATTTGATTTCATATTTTACTAGATTTGTACCTCATTCACTGTTCTTTTTTCATGTGCTTTCTATTTCGCAATCTAAATATTTTATGTCTATATTTTTTCATTTATCATCTAGTTTTACAAATTTATCTCATTTTAATTGTATTTGTCAATTCATATTACCGAAAGTAGAAAATTTGCTTATGGCTTTTGAATTTTTTATCTTTTCAATACATGCATTTCGGTTGTTTTCATCTCATGATTTTACTTTAAATATTTCATTATTATCTACCATTTTAGTTAGTTGTTCTAGTGTGTATGGTAATGTGTATGTCTTTACAGATTTTAATCACAATTCATTTCAGTATGCTTTGATTTCAAATGTACCAGATCCGATATCTCATATAATATCTCCAATTTCAAATTTATAATAAGAATCTGTACATTCATGTGGAGGTAATTCTGAATTGTATTTTTTAAAATATAGTTTTGTTCATTTTTCAAATTTACAATCTTTAGGTCAGTTGATTGTATCTCGTTTTTTGTTAAATTTCTCTAGATCATTTTTAGCTTCATTTTCTTTTCATAATTCTTTATTTGAGAACTCTTTGTCTTTGCTATTAACTGTTATGTTGATAGGATTTTTTAATTCGTCTATTAGATTTGTTATTATAGATTCATCTAATTTTTTGTCATTACATAAGTCTTTTAATTTTTTTTCAAAAGCTTTTTTACCATTTTTATTTAAATTTTTATAGAAATCTCTTGCATTGTTCTCAATATCTTTATCAATAGTGTATTCATCGATATCTGTGTCTTCATCACTAGGATAGTCATTGAAAATTTTTTCAAATATTTTTTCAGCATATTCTTCTCATTTATCTTCTCATTCTGTTCATTCTCTATTGGCTCATTCTATCCAATCAAATGCGTCTTCACAATCGTTTTCTTTGATTATATTTTGTATGTCTCTATTTCAATTGATATATGGAAGTAAATATAATTGGGACAGTTTGTCTATATCTTTTCATTTCAAAATAAGATTTCTTTTGATGATTTTTACATCAGTATTTGCTAGTATCTGCTCAAACAAATTTCAGTTATTGTTTGATTGCTTTGCTTTTTTATATGTTTCTTGTAATACTTCGTACAATCAAAATCTTTTTAATTCATTTTCTAGATTACTGTCGTTACAATTTAATAAATGATCTATAATTTTTGTTGTCAATTTTTTTCATCAAATTTCTAATATATATCCGTTTCATACCATGATATTTCCATTTTTTGTAGTGTATGATGTTGTTAATCAGTCACTATTTGTTGTTACAATTCAACTTTCGTTATCTTTATCTTTTGTGATTTTTAGCATACCAAATATTGGATTAAAAGGGTATTCTATCAACTTTATTATGTCTTCATCGTTTTCGTCTATGTTTACAATGTATGATAATGGTAGATGATCCATATTTTTAAACTCTTCAATATTATCGAATTGATTATGTTCTCATTTTTCAAAATTCTTTTTAATTTTTAAATTTAGTTCTTTATTTCAAATTTTTATTGTTTGTTTGTCTTCTTTTTTTTCAAAATTATATATATTTTCCAAAAATTTATTATATTCATCTAAGTTAAAATTAGTGTTTTTTTCTAATTGTTTGGCAAATTTATTGTTGTTGTCTATCTTTTTGTTGATTGACTGGTCTATTATTATCTGTTGTTCTTTGTTATTTAGTTGCCTAAAATCGAAATTATTTTGAATTAATTTTTTTAATACTGATACTAAATCTTCGTTATTTCATTCGCTTTCTAATTGTTCAATATGCTTTCTCCAGATTTCTTTGTTTATTGCTTTTGTTCATTCAATATCTTCATTGTCTTCCAAGTTGTGCTTTTTTTGTAATAATTCTTGAATTTCATCATTTGAATCAAAAATTTTATTTAGATTGTTTTTTCAAATTTGAAATAATTTGTCAGTATCATTGAATAATTCCTTTTTGGTATCTCAGTATTTATCTAAGGTATCTTTTATCTCAAAAGCTATTAGACTTGAGATTTCGCTTTGTGTGGATGGTGATGTTTCATTAAATGGAAGATTTCGCTCCAATATTTTTGCTTCATTGAAAATTTCTTTGTTTGTTATTTTGATATCTGACAATAGATCTTTGTAATTGTTTAAATTTGATATAATTGGTTTTAGTGGATTTCTTTTGTTTTTGTGTCTGAAATCAAAATTAAATTGTTCCTTTATCCCTTCATTTTTTTCAGTATCAGTTATTTTTTCAATTTGTCATTTTAGCTTTTTTAAAAACAGTTTTGCAATTGCTGTTTGTATTGTTGGATTTAATTTTATATTTCAGTCTAGTTTTTCAAAAAAATCTGCATCAATTTCTATATCTTGTAAGTCAGATAATTTAAAATTTCATTCATTTAAAAAATTTGCTATATTTTCTTCATTATTAATTCACTCATGATTGGAAAAATTTGCTAATAAGTCGGATATTGTTTTATAATTTTTAGGAAGATTTGTATCTGTATTATTTATCTTATCTAAATTTTCTAGATTGCCAAATTGTTCATTTACATGATTGTTTGTCCTTTTTGTCATTATAATTGCTAATAAGATATAAAAATCTCTTTCTAAATTATAATTCAAATAAAGTAAAATGTCAAAGAATGTATCTTTATTTGTATTATTATATAATTTATACAAAAAAAGTCAATCTTCTTTTTTGAAAATTGACTTTATATTTGAAATTTTTTCTGTTTTATAACTCTAAATATTTTTAAATTTATATAATTCAATTCAGTTTATCATATCAGTTTTTTCATCTTTTTGGCTTTCATTTGATTGTACTATCAAGATTTTGTCATCCAAAGATATATTTCCTTTGAATATAATCCTAATCATTTCTTTTCAGATCCTTTTTAGATTTTCATAGTCAAAAGATTCTGATATTTTGTATCATTTTACTCACCAAATCATATTTAGATATCTGTATGTTTCATCAGATTTTGTAAATGTGATCACTGGTACTTTTGGGCTGAGTGATGATAATCTGGCAGAAGTATACCCGTTTTCTGTAAAACATACTATTGCTTTGATGTCTAATTCTTTTGTGATCCTATATGCATTGAAAATGATATAATCTCTGACTGCTGAAATTTCATCATTGTCAAATCTTTGTATATCTTTTTCTTTCAATTCTAATTCGTGTTTTGCTAATTCTTCGTAGACTTCTGTGATGATATCAAATGTATCGTCTTCTTTGATTATCCATTCTAGAGCATAACCATCTACTCATAGGCTACAGAATTCTTTTAATTTATTTTGGTCTCTAAGTGGATATTTTGGATCTCATAGGTCTGAAATATATGTGACGATTACAGGTTTTCATGTGTCTTTGATTTTTTGTATCAATCAGTCTTGGGTCAATCATTTTGTTTCCATTTCAGATTCTATTTTGTCGAATACAAATGCGATACTATCCGCAACAGCGTTTATTGCATCTAAATTTTTCAAAGCTTCAGGTGTTTCTATTTTTGCCATGATTTTC
>JAZUKX010000034.1:0-1886 GCA_045643505.1 Candidatus Absconditabacterales bacterium
ATTTGGCAATTATTTATTATGTTACTATTTGCATTATATAGTCTAATTCCAAATCATGAACCATTTATATTGTTATTAAACAATTCAGATTCTGAAACAAAGTTTCATGTTCAATTAATATAGATTCATCAATTATTATTATGTGATTTTATTCTGTTCAACCTATTATGATTTGAATTAGTAATATAGATACCCAATATAGTATTTTTAATTTCCACATTATTGATTGTAGAGTAGTTTGTGTTTGTTAATGTAATCATATGTCAGTCTATAATTAAATTATCCAAAATCACATTTTTTTTGTTTTGTAAATCAAATCATGCACCTGTAAAGATTACTTCTCAAGTTCATTTTCAAATAATTGCTGTACAATCTGCAGGTTTTATGTCAGAATTGATCTGATAAAATCAATCTTCGATAACATATACAGTGTCTCTTACCATATTTTGTAATTGTGTTGTATTGTGGACATAAGTAATTTTATTTGGAAGACAAAAATTAGACCAATATCTGTTGTATGGACTAGATCATGGAGTTCCATTTCCAAAAAGAGCAGCTATTATATTTCAATCACTTGGTGATTGCTCCCAGAAACTATTATTTATCCACATATCGGCATTCCATCATGCAGTAGTATAGTTTTTTGGATCAAAAGATAAAATCCATACAGAAAATCACACTAATAGTAGTGATATTAACATCAAGATTCTGTGTCTTCTTTTGAATTTATTCAATTTCTTTGACATTTTCTTGTAAAAAATATGGTAAAATTTGCATAATTTACTATATAATATTAATCGAGAAATAGCTTTTTGTCAAAATTATTCAAAATATACAAAAAAAAGATTTGACATTTTTGAAAAAAAATAAAAAGTAAACCAAAATTCTGAAAATAAAAAAAATGGGCCAGGGTTTGGTGCTGAAAGCCTCATTAATAATAATTACATTCTTTCAATACCAAAATTTAGGTCCATTAACTTATATAAATATACATTGTTCATTATGATAATAAAATATTATTTATTTATTCTTTCCAAAAAAACAGAGTAGTCATGGGTTAAGTCTTTATCTTTTTTTAATCTCTTTTTTGTTCAATCTATGGCATGGATTACAGTCGCATGATTTTTACCACCAAAATAATCTCAGATTTTTACTAAAGTCCAACCGAAATGTTCTTTAGCAATAAACATCAATAATTGCCTAGCATTACTTATCTCTTTTTTTCTACTATCAGATTTTAGATCTTCAATAGATAATTCATAATATTCAGCAGCAAATTTGACCAATTCACCGAAGCTTTCTTTCGTATTTGTACTGTGAATCGTCTGAGTCGCCGTTGTTGTGCTTTGTTCTATCATATATCCAGTATTAGATAGATATTCGCTTACAAATTCTGGAGTTAAATCCGCTCCACATAATGTTTTCATGGAAATCAAACTAATCAAAATTCATTTAAGTTCTCTTACATTATTTGTTACATATTTTGCGATTATCTCAATACATTCTGTATCCATATATTCTCATTTTGATTCTAATTCAGCTTGTAATATAGCAATTCTTGTTTCAAAATCAGGAGATTTGATGTCTACAATAAGTCATAGTGAAAATCTACTTTTTAATCTAGGTTCTAGACTAGTTAATTCTTTTGGAGGACGATCTCAGCTGATTACAATTTGTTTTTTTTGTGCAGAAAAATCGTTGAATATATTGTGGAATATCTCTTGTATCTTATCTTTCCCAGCAATAAATTGTATATCATCGACCATTAATACGTCTACGTTATTGAATTTAGACAAAAATGATGTTAAATTATTTTTTTTCGTCGCTGAAACTATTTCATCCATTAATTTAGATGAAGGTAAATAAACTACAACTTTATTGGGATC
>JAZUKX010000035.1:0-2470 GCA_045643505.1 Candidatus Absconditabacterales bacterium
TTATTCTTTCTTGGATAAATGGATCTGAACTATCTATTACATGTAACAAAAATTTACTTTCGATACTATCTTCTAATGTACTAGAAAAAGCATCAATTAATTTTGGTGGTAAGTCACGTATAAATCCAATTGTATCATTTAATAATACTTCTTTTCAAATTCATTTTTCTGGATCTGTGAAAATATAAGTTTTTCCTACATTTGTTCATAAAGTGGCAAAAAGTTTATTTTCTGCTAAAACTCACTTTCTAGTCAATGCGTTCAAAAGAGAGGATTTACCAGCATTTGTGTATCATACAATTCATATTACAGGTAGTCATTTTTTTTGTCTACTTTGTCTATGTAGATCTCTCATTTTTTCGAATTCTTTTAATTTTTCTTTGATTTTTATCTGTTTATCTTTTAGATGCCTTTTCATCCTTTCTGTGTTAGTTTCTCCAAGTCATCTTGTAGCTCAACTTCATCATCATGAATTTCATCCTTGTCTACTTAATTCCATTCACATACCAAAAATTCTAGGTCACATGTGTTTGATAGCTGCTAATTCTATTTGTAATTTTGCTTCAACACTGTCAGCATGTTTATCAAAAATTTTCAAAATTAAATCAATCCTATCTCGGGCTTTGATAGGAGATTTTAATCAATATTTTTCACTTTCTAGACGTAAATATTCATTTATCTCAAAAATTTGTCCAGGTTTTAAAACATTTCATATAATCAAAAGGTTTGCTCATGTTCTGATCATTTCTTGAGTAATTTCTTCTAGTTTTCCTGATCAAATGTAAGTTTTTGTATCTGGTTGATCTTTTTTTTGTAATTTAGTCAAAATTACTATTCATCCAAATGTTTCTACTAAATTTTCTAGTTCATTCATTCTGTCTTCCAAAATTTCTTTTGGTAGATTTTTTGGTGCAATATCCGCTAAAAAAACTTTGAGTTCTTGTGATTCTTCTTGTAATGAGTCCAATGAATCCATGTGATTGATTAATAATTAAAAATTAAGAATTAATAATTTGATTTTTAAATTTTTTGTAAAAAAAAACAACTCGTAATGAGTTGTCTTTTTGAAATATGATTATTTTTTTATCTCTATAGGATCTAGAATTATATCTCATTTTTCTGAATCTACTTTGATTTTGTACGTTTGTCATGATATAGTAATTTCTTTCTTTCCATTAATTTTTTCAAGTTTTATTCATTGCTTAGAAATTGAATAAACAATATTTGATTCTTCTCATTTTCATCGTAAAATATTTGCTGATATTTTGTCTGTGTTTCATGATACAAAATTATTTACATCATTTTCAGGCACTAATCTCTTTCAAATTCATCGAGATCATCATACGAATTTTTCAAAATCTTGTTCTTGTCCGTTGTTTAACCATAATATTTTACGTTCATTGATTTTTTCTATGATAGATAATCTTTGTTTCATTGTATTTAATACTTTTTTAGCTCAGTCATACAATTTTTGATCTAATTGAATATTATATTTTTTGTCTATAGTACAGTAAGATATTTCTCATTTATCATTTACTCTGATTACATTTTGATTATTCAAATTAATTCAATTTTTGGCTAGTAATGTTGAAAAATCGTTCATAATATCAATATCTAATATACCTAATTTATCTCATAATTTTTTAATTTCTTTTGTTAAACTATTAAATTTTTTACTATTGTATAGTTCATCAATTTGTATATTTGTAGATTGCTTTTCAATTGAAAATGTTCAGTTATGTTCTTTTTTACAATTAATGATTGAAACAACATTTCAATTTTCATCATAATATTCTAAGGCAGATCAATTGTAGTAATTATTTGTTTTGTTTGTAATTACTTTTGCTAAATTATCTCATTGATACTCTGGTAATTGTTCTGTGATATTAGTTCATTCTTTTTTAATTTTTTCTATAGATAATACATCTCATGCTAAATTTATCCTGAAAAAACCATTGTTTGTGGTTGTATAGATAGTATTTACGTTTTGATGATTTCAGTTTACCATAGATATTGATGATTCTCATGATTCTGTAGAATTTACCACAAATCATAATGTTTGTTTTTTATCTTTTCATCGTTGAAAATTATATTCATTATTTATCAAATCAACACTTATAAATTGTGTATTAAACAACCATATGTCTTTTCATTCAGACCAAGCTCTTACTCATTTTTCTTTATTAAATCCAGTAAAGTCTGTATTTGGTCATATTTTTGCTTGATCAACTAATTTTATTAAAGCTTTCCTATCTGATTGGACTTTCCTGATTAAATTTTTTGCACAATTTTTATCCATGATTAATTTTTTATTTTCTAATTTGTTCATGAGTATTAAATCATTTTTATCATTAATTATTAAACAACTTTTTTTTCATTTATAGTTTATATTGTTCTTTTTAAATTCTTCAATAGACTTGTTTTTATCTACAGTTCAGTTTTCATTAAAATATAATTTTGCTACTGAATT
>JAZUKX010000036.1:0-1981 GCA_045643505.1 Candidatus Absconditabacterales bacterium
ATTTATCATAAATGATTAAAAAGTCAAGTGTAAATTAATTTGATTATTTTATAAATATTGAACAGAAGGTATTTTTAATTGTTAATAAAAATTATTATTTCTTGATAAAAAATCGTATTTCTTTATATAATTAGAGTTGATTTTTATATGTTTTTGAGATATGTTAAATTTTGATGTTTTAAAAATTTTGGATACACATCAATCATTTTTACAAAAAAAATGTCAAAATGATAATCTTTTTTTGGTTTGATGATGTGTGAGAGATTTGTTGCTAGATGTTTCTGAAAATTTGGTTGATATAGATTTTACTATGGCATGAAATCCAGATACTATCTATGAAACTATAGATAAAAATGGACTATATCATTTTATTACCGAAAAATTTGGTACAATTACATTGATTCCACAAAATAATAAAGAGTTAAAATATGAATTGACTCCATTACGTATGGAAAATAATTATTCAGATAATCGTCATCCTGAAAAGATAAATTGGCAAGATGATATACTTTTGGACTCTGATAGGAGGGATTTTTCTGTGAATTGTATCTATTATTTTTCTACAAAATTTGATAATAGGCTATTGACTAAAGAATTTAAAAAAAAACAAGATGTATTGAATGAAGAAATATTTGTAAAATATTTAAAAAAAGAATGAATTGTTTTTTATTCAGATTTAAATTTGTTTATTGTACAAGATAAAAATTATATTTCAAAACTATTCCCTAATTGAAAATTTGATCAAAATTTTGCTGTATATTTGTTTGATATTTTGTGAGAAAATTTTATTCATTTGGCAAAAAGTAGAGAAAATATTATTCGTATATTGATTGATCCTCATGGATGAATAAATGATTTGATAGATAGAAAGATAAAATGTGTGTGAGATCCAGAAAAAAGATTTACAGAAGATTCTTTGAGGATAGTGCGTGCTTTGAGATTTGTTTCTGTCTTGAATCAAAAGTTGAGAGAAAATCAATGAGATAAAAAAATAAAATTGTTTGATATAGATACAGATACTTGGCATGCTATCAAAGATCTTTCAACTTTAGTTTCAAATATTTCCAAAGAAAGAATCCATGATGAAATATTGAAAGTCTTTATTTCTTGAGATCCGTTTGCTTTTGTTTCATTATTGGATGAAATAAAACTTTTGGAGTTGGTATTCCCTGCTGTATTTGCTACAAAAAATATTGAACAGCCAGTGAGGTATCATCCATTTGATACATATGTGCATACACTTTTGTCTTTGTATAATGTACAAAAAATAAACAAAGATTACTTGGTTAGACTTGCTATGTTGTATCATGATGTTTGAAAAGTTGGACAATATTCTGCATATGAAAAATCTCTTTCTCGTGATGAAATACGTGAAATTTTAGCTTGACCATTAAATCATCGTGTTTCTTGACCTGAATTAGCAAAATCTGATTTTGCAAGATTAACTTTTTCAAAAAATGAGATAAAAACAATTTGTCGATATATTTTAAATCATCATGTACCTGGAGAAATATTGAATGCAAATGAGGAAAATAGGACAAAAAAAATGCGTAAACTTTATAGTGAAGTATGATTTGATATGGTAAATAATTTATTGGATATAACGATTGCAGATAGATTGTGACAATTTAATCCAATGCAAAATAGTGCTGATATTACAGATGTGGAGGAGTTAAGGTCAATTCTTATTCAATTACAAAAAGAGGAGTGACAATTTACGCAAAAAAATTTAGCTGTAAATTGAAAAAAAATAATGGATTATTTTAATATTTCTTCATGACCCAAAGTGTGAGAATTATTATCTTTGGCTATGAATTGGGTGTTGGTGGATGTGAAAAATAGGAATAATGAAACAGAAATATTTGGTTATTTGAAATGAATTGTAAAAAATACTAATTTGTTATAATATTTATTATATCATTTTTTGTAAAAAATGGTCTATATAATGCTGTGTTTATCTTAAAAAATTTAATATATTATA
>JAZUKX010000037.1:0-8240 GCA_045643505.1 Candidatus Absconditabacterales bacterium
TCAGATGATAATTATGCAGAACATATGCACATATGTATTTATTCTATGATTTATAATTTAGATAAATCTTGCTTTGCAAATGTTTATATTTTAGATTGATGAATTTCTACAACAAAACTTAATTCAATTCTTAATATGGAAAAGAAATTTGATAATTTGAAAATAAATATTATCAAAGTAACTGATCCTAAATTTGATAAAATGGATAAAAGGCATCTGACAAAAGAAATGTATTTTAGGATTGATGCACCCTATTTCTTTGAAAACTTAGATTCTATTATATATTTAGATTGTGATATTGTTGTTAATTGAGATCTTAGCAAAATTTTATCTATAAATATTTGAAACAATCTCTTATGAGCTCCAAATGATTTTTGATCATATAATGCTTATAAGCATTTATTATGAATACCAGATGAAAATAATTATTTCAATAGTTGATTCCTTTTGATGAATCTTGAACAAATGAGAAAAGAAAAAACTCCTGAAAAAATTTTTGATTATTTGGAGAAGAAAAGAGATAAAATAATAACTTGAGACCAAGATGCGATAAATGCTGTATGTTATAATAAAAGATTCATTTTACCTCTAACATATAATGCAACTGCATTGTCTTGTCAGCCATTCAACGGAAATTTTCCTAAAGATGAATATAGACAAGCTAAACACAATCCAATAATTATACATTATGCTTGTGCTAAACCTCGAAATAAACGATGTTTTCATCCTAAAAGAAAATTATACCACAAATACAGAAAATTAGCATGATTACCTGATGTAGTTTTTCCTTCTTGATTCGATTTTAAGCGTTTGTGTAAAAGTTTTTATGAAGTTATTTGAAATTTCTTGATAGCAGCAATCCCTGCTAATATTTATCATTATATTATTTGGAAACCAAAAATGTTTTTATCTAAAATTATAAAAATTTAATGAAACTTTCAGTAATATTCCCTACTTACAATAGAAGTGAAGATTTAAAAATAGCTCTTGATTCTTTATTAGAACAGAAATTATTACCTTTTGAAACAATTGTTGTTGACCAGTCTGATAATAATAAGACAAAAATGCTTTGTTCTGATGAAAAATATAATAAAATTTGAATAAAATATATTTATTCTGATTGTAAATCAGCCGCAAAAGCAAAAGAAATATGAATGGATTCAATATCTGATGAAGTTTGATGATTCTGTTTTTTTGATGATGATGTAAAAATTATGCCAAATTTTTTACAAGAAGTGAGTAATTTCCTTGAATCTAATTCTGAAGCTCTTTGATGATGATGAAAAATCTTAAATTATCCTATTGAAAAATCTTTCGTTCAAGATATGGGACATTTATTGTTTAGAAATAAAAAAATTAGTTGATGTTATGGAACTCTTGATGCTCAATATAAGAATCCTGATAAAATTCAAAATGTTACTGATATGATTTGATGTGATGTCTTTTTCAGAAGGACTATAAAAGATAAATGATATCGTTTTGTTGATTGGATTAAATGAAGTGGACATGCGGAAGAAACTTTTTTCCAATATCAAATATATGTTGACTATCCAAATTCATTATTCTATTTACCAACAGCTGAAATTTACCATTATGAAGTTCCAAAGTTTAAATGACCAAGATTTCAGCAAGTATTTTTCCATAGGTATGTATTTTGGAAAAAATATAAATTTCCAATGTGGAAATATCATTGGCGATGTTTTTGATATTTTGTATCTCAATTTGTAAAAAGTGATAATAAAATTTGATTATTCAAATTATATTTAAAGACTATGAGACAAATTTCAAAAAATAGCAAAAAAATAATTGGAGATCCTAATATTATTAGGGACTTAATCTGAAAATAATTCTATTTTAAGACTTTCTCATAACAATGTAAAGTTTCTTTTATATTATCTTTCCATAAAAATTCTTTTCTAGCAATAGAATTGAATTTTCAATTTTTGAAATCTATCATCTTTTGAGCTATGTCATGCTCATTAGCAGGTTCTACAAAATTAACCTTTCAACTAACTACTTCAGTCAATGCTGCAATATTTGGACAAATTAACTGTTGTTCTATAGCACAAGTCTCTGCTGCGGCAAATCAGAATCATTCAACAAGAGATGGAACTACTGCAACATCTGCAGCCAATATATAACTTCATAATTCTTTATATTTTACTCATCATAACCAAACAACATAATCTTCTAATTTGTTTTCTTTTATGAATTGTCTTACATCGTCAGCTTTATTATTCACACTTTCAGATACATTTAATATTGCTTTGAAATTTGGTATCTGTTTAATTATTTCAGGGATAGCTTTTACAAAATATATTAGTCATTTAGAAATTCATGGTCTTCAAAAGAATATTCAGACATAATTTTTTTGTAAATTATGTTTTTCTCTAATTGTTTTTATTTCATTTTCTGGAAAGTTTTTACGATTCCACCAATCGTAATCTACTCAATTATAAATAGTAATTAATTTGTCATCTTTTATCCCCAAATGAATCCTTAGACAATTTTTTGTGTAATTTGATACGCAAATTATTTTGTCATAGTGGAATTTAAAGATAAAAGATTCAAATATCTTATAGAAAAATCATTTCCATCACATAAATCTATACCATAGTCTTCAGAAAATTTCATGACAAGTTAATACTACTTTTTTCTTTGAAATTCTTCAAATAATACTTGCAGGAATCGCTGAATTATAAGTAGTTCAATGAATAATATCAGCCCATTTTGCTAATTCAATTCACTTTTTTAAACAAGCGAACATAAAACTATATCTAGATCCTCAAGTCCTATAAATTTCAATTCAATTTTCTAATTTTTCATATTCTGGTAAAGATTTATCGTATCTTGATGTTAATATTTTTACTTCATGTCATTGTTCGATAATTCTATTTGCAATATTTTCAAAAAGGATTTCCACTCATCATACATGAGGTTTATATAAGTCTAGTATGTATAAAAGTCTCATACAAAATTTTATGGAGTAAATACTCCAAATCAAAAAACTTAATTATAGATGAAATAAAAAATGGCAACATTAAGAATGTCACCAAATCATTTAATCACAAAATTTTTATTTCATCTACTTGTATAATGATTTGGCGATTTCACTATACAAATCAAAACACATAAATCAAGAAAAATTTTTATTTATTAATATATTTATGAATAATAAACGATATTATTTTTGTCCAAAAAAGATTTGACAAAAGAAATAATATCATTATCATGAAAATGATTTAAATATTAAATGAACGGAAAATGACAAACACATGAGAAATTATTCTTTACAAAAAACCAGATTGAACAGCAGAAATTAATGTAAAATTAGAATGAAACACTATTTGGCTAAATCAAAATCAAATTGCTAATCTTTTTGATGTAAATCAACCAGCAATAGCCAAGCATCTAAAAAATATTTTTGATACATGAGAATTAGACAAAAATTCAGTTCATTCCATTTTGGAATATACTGCAAATGATTGAAAAGTATATAAAACAAATTTTTATAATCTAGATGCTATTATCTCAGTTGGTTATCGTGTAAATAGCAAAAATGCGACAGCATTTAGGATTCGAGCAACCACAATACTAAAAAATCATTTATTAAACTGATATTCATTAAATGAAAATAGAATCAAAGAAATTTGATTTAATAATTTTGAAAAAGCAGTTGCTCTAATAAAAAGAAATATAGAAAATAATGTACTCAGAGATGAAGAAGTCAAATGAATGCTTTCAGTGATTACAGAATATGCTCATAGTCGAATCATCCTCCAAAAATATGATGAATGATCACTAAAAACTCCAAAATTGACACTAAAAAAAGCGGAAAAATTCACATATGAAGAAGCAATGAAAGCAATTTTAGATATGAAAAATGAATTACTTCCAAAAAAAGAAGTGTCAGAGAGTTTTTGAAACGAAAGAAATGATGGATTAAAATGAATCATAAATCAAATTTACCAAAGTTTTGACTGAGTAGATTTATATCCAACAATACAAGAAAAAGCAGCAGCATTGATGTATTTTACTATAAAAGATCATCCATTTGTAGATGGAAATAAAAAAATTTGAGCATTTTTATTATTAATTTTTTTGTGAAAGAATAATTTATTACGACATTCAGACTGAACAAAAGTAATAGATGAAAATACATTAATAGCATTGACATTGCTCGTATCGACAAGTGAACCATCAGAAAAAGAAATGATCCTATTATTAATCACACATTTCATTAGTTAAAGAGAAATAAATTTTTTATTGCAATAATTCAGTTTTTGTTTATATGTATTGTAGTTTTATTCTATAATAGATGAAAATGGTTTCAGCAACAACAACAGTTACTGATAATTCAACATCTGTAACGATAAATATTCCTGCAAAATTGGATATTCAACCAAATAATAAAGCACTTGAAGTTTACTTAACAGATGCTATTTTGGATTACGTTGAAAAACAACATGATGCAAAATTGAGAGATGAGTTGCAAAATGATGAGGAATTTCATGCTTTAAATAAAGAATTAGATATTGTATTATGAAGTTTATAGAGACTAAATATTTTCTAGATCAACTAGATAAATTAAGTTCTAAATATCATAGAATTCATGAAGATTATGAGGATTTAAAAGCTACTTTTAATCCAACTTTTTCTACTAATTTATGAGATGAATGTTATAAACATAGATTTAAGAATTCTACAATTCCTACATGACAAAGATGATGATTCAGATTCATTATTAAAGTTTTATGAGATAAAGCATTACCATTATTAGTGTATTCAAAAACTATGAAGACAGATATTACATCTGAAGAACTTAAAGAAGCTATTAGAATGGTTCTTACAGAGATTAAGAAAAAATAATATAAATCTTGATTTGATATCAGACATTTTTATTCTCAAATTTTTTCATTAATAACCTCATCAAATCTTTGAAAAATCTGACTATTAGTTGCAGTATCATCTTGAATAGAAAATCTACTATTAATGTATTCTGACTGATATTTATTACTTTTACCACTTCTATGGTAGTTACATTTTACTTATCAATAAAAATATAACAGATTAAATTTCACATTTCAAATAAACCAATAAGGATTAAATTCCAACTTGAAATCCGAAACAAAATCCCTACAACAATTAAAGTTGTGTGGAGTTTCCACATAGATTTTAAAGTATTAATTAAATTTAATGGCAGAAGAAACTAATAACATTTTTGGATGACAGACAGTTCAAATTCCTTTAGAAAAAGATTTGTCTCAATCATACATTGATTACGCTATGTCTGTAATCATTTCACGTGCATTACCAGATACTAGAGATTGATGTAAACCTGTAATTAGGAGGATATTGTACGGTATGTATGATATGAAAAATTTTTACAATTGAAAACACAAAAAATCTGCCAGAATCGTTTGAGATGTAATGTGAAAATATCATCCACATGGAGACAGCTCAATATATGAAGCTATGGTTAGACTTGCTCAACCATGGTCAATGAGATATCCTTTAGTAGATGGACAGTGAAACTTCGGTAGTATGGACTGAGATTGAGCAGCTGCTATGAGGTATACAGAAGCTAGATTAACTAAATTAGCAGAAGAAATGACTGCTGATATCGACCAAGATACTATTGATTGGAGAGATAATTTTGATGGAACATTAAAAGAACCAGTAGTACTTCCAACAAAGTTTCCAAATCATCTTTGTAACGGTACAATGTGAATCGCTGTATGAATGGCAACAAATATGGCACCACACAATCTATGTGAAGTAATTGATGCTTGTCTTTTGCTTATTGATAAAGAATGAAAAGAAATTTCCGTAAACATTCCTTGAGAAGAATGAAATACACAAACTCAAAAATATAGTGTTTCAATAGATGAAATTATGGAAATCATAAAATGACCAGATTTCCCTACAGGATGAACGATTTTCGATTCAAATAGGATTAAAGAAGTCTACGAAAAAGGTAGAGGTTCTATCATCGTAAGATGAAAACATAAATTAGAAGAAATAAAATCAGGTACAAATATCGTAATTACTGAAATTCCTTATTGAGTAAATAAATCTTCATTAGTCTCTAGGATTTGAGAATTGGTAGTAGATAGAAAAATTGAATGAATTACAGATATCAGAGATGAATCAAATAGAGAATGAATTAGGATTGTAGTACAATTAAGAAAATGAGTAGATCCAGATGCAATTTTGGCTCAATTGTACAAAATGACTGAATTACAGACAAACTTCAGCATAAACAATGTTTCTCTAGTAGATGACTGATTACAACCAAGGACATTGAATATCAAAAATCTTTTAATGGAATTTATAACATTTAGGAGGAGAGTAGTTTATAGAAGATCTGTTTACCAATTACAAAAAGCAAAAGATAGATTACATATCTTAGAATGATTAAAAAAAGCTATCGATATAATTGATGATGTAATTGAAACAATCAAAAAGTCATCTACAAAACAAGAAGCAAAAGAAAATTTGATGTCAAAATTTGAATTTTCTGAGCAACAATCTGAATACATCTTGATGATGAGATTACAATCTTTAGTTTGATTAGAAATCCAAAGAATCGTAGATGAAATTGATGAAAAAACAAAATTAATCGAATACTTACAATGAATTATAGAAGATCCAATCAAATTAGATGGAGTAGTAGAAGATGAAATGAGATACATTAAAGATAAATACTGAGATCCAAGAAGGACAGATCTTTCAGAAGATTTAAGTGTTTATAGTATATGAAGTAGTTTAAAAGCATATAGAGAAGCTGCTGACAGAGTCAAAGAAGATGTAATACTTCGAGTATGAAATGACCATACAATCAGAGTTTTGTATCAATCAAGAATAGTTTCAATACCAGAAGAGACTTTGGATTTAATATATACAAACAACCAAGATAAACTAATTGTAATCACAGATCAATGAGAATTAGTTGTCCAAAGATTAAAAGATTTGTGACAATTCACTATGGCAAAAGCCGCATTAGATTTGAGAGAACAATTCGGATTAAAATGAAATATAGTATTTACAAATACATTACATTACAATTATGATCATTTGTTATTCCTTACAAAAAATAACAATATCAAAAAAATAGACAAAGATTTATTATTGAAATTCAAGAAATTCCCTACAATTGTAATGAAATTAGAACCAGGAGAAAAGATTGCTACTGTACTACCAGTTTCAGATGGAGACAATGTAGCTGTAGTTACTGAACAAGGTCGAGGATTATTATTCCCAGTAGCAGAAATTAGACCAATGTGAAAGACTGCTGGATGAGTAAAAGCTATAGAATTACAAGAATGAGATAGAGTTTCAAATATGTTCTTACATCAATGAGAACCATTCTTCTTGATACACAACAAGAGAGATGCCAAATTATTAAATCTAGAAGATCTTAGAGTACGAAAAAGAGCTAGGAAATGAGATATCTGGGCTACAGGAGATTGTAAATTGGAATGATGAATCAGTATCGAAGAATGAGCTATCAGAATTAGGTTCACAGACTGAACAATACAAACATTACACTCAAATGATGTTCATCTTGATATGCCAGATGCAGATTTGAAATGAATAGTAAAAAAAGATATCGAATTAATATATAGACCTTGGGAAGAAAAAGAAGAAAATTTAAAATGAAAAGAAGAAAGGAAAGCTAGAGAAAAAGCTGAAAAAGAAGCAGAAAGAATTCATCAATCTAGTCTGTTCAATGATGCTTGAGTAAAAATTTGAGAAGCAAGTGAAAATGCTGAAGAATCTGAAATCAACAATAATATAGAAGATGATACAATTGAAGAAGAATGAAATGAATAATTTAAAACCATTTAATATATAAAAATATGAAAAACATAAAATCAATCATACTCTCATGAATAATTATAATTTTTGCATGTTTATTTATGTTCCTTTTCCTAAAAATAAATAGCATATCAAAAGCTCTAACTTGAGAAGAAGATACCAATTTAATAAATATAACACCCACAGAAAAAACTAGTGACATAGAACTATTGCAAGAAAGAATAAAATCAAATATAAATTCAATACAAAATAGTATTGCTACGATATATAAAACACAAAAAATATGATCAATGGTTGAAAATGAAGATTGAGAACCTCAAGAGCAACAAATAGAAACAATAGAAAAACTAGAATGAAATGCTATAGTGATAAGTAATGATTGATATATGATAACAAATAAACATGTAGTTGCAGATACT
>JAZUKX010000038.1:0-14738 GCA_045643505.1 Candidatus Absconditabacterales bacterium
AGTAGCTATTCTATTATCTATAATAATATCTTTTGTTGGTAATCTTCTAACTCCATTATCAAGAATTAAAACACCATCAGTTATTACCACTTTATTAGATGCTACTTTAAAAGGCTTAGCTCCAATAATACAATTGTTATAAGTTTTTAATATTTGCTTTAAACCTCCGATAGTTAAGGTATATCCAGCTGGAGCTAATGTTTTAGCCCCAACGGAATAATCTATATCTATGACATAACTAGCGGAATTATAATCATCTATCATATTATTAATTCTAGTAACAATATCATCAAATGCTTCTTGAACATCTGATATTTTTACTTCACCTTTAAATACTTTATGATATTCTACCATTATTTAACTCCTAACTATTATAATTAATTCTAAAACCTGATTCTATAGAACCTCTAATTTCATCATTTGGTTTTAAATATAATATACAATGTCTTTTCATTTTTGAACCATATCCTTGTAATATTACTCGACCATTTAATATTACTTGAATATTATTTAAGTAGCCAACTAGACAAACGCATTCGTAATTAGTGGCTGTATATACTCCATTAGTAAAGTTTAAATTTTCACCTTTGGATATACTTGTATATACATTACCATTACTAGGGAAGCAACATATATTATTTAGATTGCCTAATAATATTACATTACCAGAATCATCAATCTCAAATTGGAATAATTCCTCTCCAAGATCAAATCTTAATTCTTTATCAAAGCTAAGTTCTCGTTCTGGTTTTTGATTACTAGTAGCTGTTTTTACATAACAATAACCTTTAGTTAAGGTTGTAGATCCAGTACCTTTAGTAATTCTGTTATTCGTCCTGTTAAACATGTTAATATCAACATATAACTTACTGTCAGTAAATTCTAATCTGTTAATAATAACTGATACATCATTTAACAAATCAAATAATTCGTTAGTTCTACAAGGTGATACTGGTTTAGATGGTTTAGGTACAATATAATTTTTTCTATCAAATTGACCTAAAGTTTCTTGTATTAATCTAACCTTTTCTAAATTTTCCTCAGCTGCATCAGCTAAGTTATTAAGTTGTGTAAAAGCCGCTGTTAATTTAGAACCAAAAGCTAAATTTGATGGATTAAAGAAATCAAAACTCATTAGATTGACCTCCTTCCAACATCATGAAATATAACATTATTATCTCCCCAAGTTCTAGTATTTGTATCACCAGCACCTACAACTCTACCATCTCTAATGATACCATTTTCAGAAGCGTAAGAATCTCTAGTACCAGCATTGAATGTTACTGGGAATGTATCGTGTGACATATTAGCTAAATATCTTAAAACATTAATACCAACAGGAGTATCTTCGTTTATAGATCTAATTCTAGAATCGCAATAAACTCCTACTAATTTTTCATTAGATGATAGAGTTATTGAAGATCTACTACTAATTCCAGCTGTATTGATATTTAATATAATATATTTATTAGTACTATCACAAGATACTGGAGTATCTTTTATTGTTATATAATTATAATTCTCATCCCAATAACATAATTTGACACAAGTTTTGTTATTAAATTGACATTCTATAGGATAACCGATTAAGTTCATTATATTAATAAAAGATCTTAAATTAACTATTTTAGAATCATCAGAACTTAAAGTAACATCTTCAAATTCTAATTCTCTAACATCTGGAGATTCAGTAGTCCAAGGATCAAGATTAATTATTTGTTTAATTTTTTCTTCAATAGCATTTAAGTTAGTGATTAATCTATCTTTGAAGATTCTACCTTTTTCATCATACCAGTTTTTAATTGGTAATTCAAAATATTCTTGAAGTTCTGCCATTAGATACCACCTCCTCTATTTAGTAACATGTCTTTAGTTCTTAAATCACGTCTAGTCATACCTTTTAATATTTCAACTCTTTCTTTAGCTGATATAGGTCTATTAGCATAATCTTCGTATTTAGGATCATATTCTTTAGCATATCTACCCATTAATTGATCAAATGAGTTCATACCACTAGATGCCCTTCTAGGGTTTGCACCTTCAGGCATTTCTCCAGCTCTACCTAATTCACCCAAGAATTGATATTGATAAGGTTGATAATAGACTCTATCTCCACCATCTAACAAGTTAGCAACACCAGTTAAAGCTGGTAATAAAGTTCTATTAGCGAATCTATTAATACCAACAAATTGATTTAATGTTGTACCTAAAATTTCTTCGCCAGTTCCACCTTGAACTCTTTGCCATCCTTGAGGAGTCATTATATATCTTTCTCCAGATCCATATTTAGAATACATTTGCCTTCTATCAGCTTTAGCATTTAATATAGGGCGACCAAATTGATCTTTTCCATCTATAGCGTTTTTAACCGCTGTAACCATAGGAATTGCAGCAAATCCTAACTTACTAAATGCACCAGATGTATCACCTTTACTTATAGCTGTTGCTGTTTCACCAAATAATTTAACAGTATTCATCATAGGCATAAACTCAGCTGACACTTCTTGTATAGTTTTAGTTTGAGGATTATATCTAAACGATACAAAAGGTTTATCTGATTCTACACCTATTTCTGCTCTACGTTGCATTTCTTGATCAAACATTAGATTACCCATAGCTTTATTCCAAACTATATTAGTAGCTATTGGATGTTCTTTTAACATTCTATAAGTTGATTGAATTGCCGTATCTGACCATCTCCAGAATGGATTTGTCATAGCCCAAGCTTTACCAAGTTGAGAAGGTAACAATGTATTAGTCTTATTCATTAAAGCAACATCCTTAACTTGATCGATTAATTCAGCTAACTTTAATTTATCCATATCTTTTAAAGCTTTAGCTCTAGCTTCAAATTTAATACCTTGTTTATCTAATGCTTCATGTAAAGCCATTTCTACAGCTGTGTTTTGAATCTTAGTATCAAAATAATTCATCATATTAGATACTGCTTCTCCACCAGTTACTTTATTCACACCTCTTAATACAGGATTTTTAACCCTATCGCCCATCTTAGTAAGATGTCTATATATACCAACTTGTTTAGCTAATTCACTATTAGATCTAAAAGCTTCCAAGAATCTTTTACCTAAAGTTAAAGGGTTTAATCCTGAATTAATCATAGCGTTATATAAAGCTGTTTGAGCGTTACCAGCTAAATATCCACCAGATATTAAAGCGTTACTCTTAGCTATATTATAAACATCTGCAAGTAAAGAACCCTGTGCAAAAGGATTACTACCTTTAGACATATTCTCAAATTGTTTACCTAGTTGACCTAACAATTCTTTATCTATAGCAACAGTATTTACATTATCAGCGACATCTGTAGCTTTACTTACCATACTTTCTATAGAACTAGAATTAGGGTTAATATATTTAACACCCTTAGTTTTACTAGTTACTAGATCAACACCACCCAAAGTTCCTTTAGTTGCAATTTCACCTATAGCTGTTCTTTCAATATCATTAACTACTTTATTGTGAATCCATTTTTCAGGACTACTAAAGTAGGTATCATATATCTGATCAACTGTAGCTGTACCATACATTCTATCAGAAGCTTTACCAGCAAATGCTCTACCTTCACGATTAATCATACCAGATTTATCAATATCGGTAATTTCTGCCATAGGTACAATTCTTAAATAGCCTTTATCGAACTGAGTCTTATTTTTAATTATATCTTGAGCTATCAAATCTCCTTCTTTAGCTAAATTATCAAGAGCTTCAAAACCTTCATTCTTAATTAAATCATAATAAGGTTGACGTTCTCTTTTAATTTCATCAAAAGATCTAGTAGTTTTAGATAATTCCCATTCTCTAACCATATCTTGAGCTATTTTTTCTCCATCAGCAGCAGCTTGTTTAATATATTCAGAAGGTTCTGCAACCTTATTTAACATTTCTGATTCTTTAACTTGAGTAGTTTGAGCATCTGCGATAAAAAATTTATCTTCCTTTGATAATGTTTCAGCATATTTATTTGATTTAGCTAACATTTCATCATAAGAATTAATAGATTCACCAACATCTTTTAATAACTCTTTAGGTAAATCTGGTCTTTCTTCACCTATTAAATGAGCTTTAATAGCTTCTTTCTTTTGAGCTTCAGAATAGTTAGCTTTTTTAACCTTTTCAGATTTATAAAGGAATTTATTAGCTGAACCTCCTATCTCTGCATTATTTATATTTAATGTATTTGCTATTTTTTGAGCTGGTGATAGCTTAGCTGATCTTTCTGCTATAGTACCAGCTTTACTTACACCTTTAGCACCCTTGAGTAATTTACCAGCTGGGAGTATCAAAGAAGCTGCATCTAAAGCTGTCATAACAGGTCGTTCTTTAGCGTTTTTTAAAGCTGTATCTATAACTTCAGAAGCTTTTTTATCACCTCTCATAGCTGCATATACATCATCCATAGTAATGCCATAATTAGCGATTAAAAAGTCTAAAGTATCATTAACAGCCTTACTACCAGCCGCCAAAGCACCTTCATTCTGATAAGCATTATATATACTTTTAGCTTCGTTTCCTAATGGTTTTATTACATTCTCTATAGGGTGAGTAATTAAACTAGTAGCACCAGTTACTATATCAGCTAAATCTTGTCCAGCATTTTGAATGAAGTTATTTTGACTTCTGTCGCCAGATAAAGGACTAGGCATTTGAGCTTGTTGTTCTCTGATAGCATTTATTTGCTGTATTTGTTCAGGGCTTAAATCAATACCACCTGAAATAGAGGGTATAGAACCCCCTAATATTTCTTCTGGCGGTTGCATCATTTGTTGATTTTGTAAAGCTTTATTTTCCCAATAAGCTTTATCACTATCAGTAAAATAATACATCTTATCTATTACCTCCTAAATTAAAGAAGCCACCATTATTACCACCCCATAGGATTAATGGTTGTGATTGACGATTAGCATTGGGATTTACTGGTATATAGTTTTCACCATAATTAATTACTGAAGCTTGACCTTCATCTAATCCACCAGCTACACCATACATTTGACCTTCACCTCTAGCTTTTAAGGCATTAGCTTTATTTAATTCTATTTGAGATGGTAGCTCTTGCATTTTAGCTTGTTGATTAATACCAGCAACTGTTTCTGCTGAATTAGCGCTTATACCAGATTGTACTGTTCCACTTTGTCCACTTATTAATGATGTCAATACTTCATTAATTCTTTGTTGAGTATTAGTGTCAGCATTAGTATAAGCTGTCATAAAGTCATTTAATAATTGATTATTGCCAGTTAATAATCCACTAATAGCTGTCTTAGCGTTTTCAGCATCTAACTTACCAACATTAGCCAAACCTGATGTGTATGAAGTATTTGCTGCTTGTAGAGTTTGAAGTCTTTGTTGTGCTAAAGTATCTCCAGCTGCTGCTCTAGCTGCTAAGTATTCAATTTCACCTTGACTAATTCTCATATTATTATTTATATTACCCAATCTAGAATCTAGATATTCTTGATAAGGTACACCATATTGATTAGCTATTTGAGTTTCATATTGTTGTCTAGCTATGTCAGCTGCGGATGGAACTAAATTAGGGTTTATACCGTAAGCAGCTAAAGCGGCTTGACCTCTAGCTTGACTTTGTATAACTCTAGGATCTAAATAATATCCTTGATTTTGTAATCTAGGATCTTGAGCTGCTAAATCTCTCATAGCTTGAAATTTAGCCATTAACTCTTGATCGTTAGTAGCTCTAGTATTTTGCACATCTTGATAAGCCTTGTCGATATTAGCAATTTGCTGATTATAAGCATTTTGATAATCTTGAATTCCAGCACCAAAAGTCTTATTCAATAAAGCTTGAGCTTGAGTAGGCATTAATCTATTTTGAGCATATTTTAGAGCTGTTTTTGCATCCTTTTGAGTTGTATCTCTGTATTTAGTCATATCGTTATACATCTGATTAGGACTAGTTTGGATACCCATTACTTCATCAATTCTAGGTATAGGAGCTGCTGCTCCAGTAATGTTAGGGTTATTAGCGATTAAATTACCATCACCATCTAAAGTACCTTGAGGAACTGGATTAGAAGCAGCAATAGTGTCTATCGTATTTTGATTATATTGAGGTAGTAATGCCATTACTTTATTAGCATATGTATTACCATCTGTAGAAGGTTTAGCACTACCAGTATTATACTGTCTTAATGTAGCTGCTATATCCCCATTGTTCCTTTTTAAACCATC
Source organism: Candidatus Absconditabacterales bacterium (assembly GCA_045643505.1). GTDB lineage: Bacteria > Patescibacteriota > Gracilibacteria > Absconditabacterales > Absconditicoccaceae > JALOAF01. The sequence goes on from JAZUKX010000038.1 coordinate 6,208, forward strand.
CCTTAACATACCAACACCGTATCTAACATTTTCAACTGGATCATATACATTATTTAAGTGATGGTATTTATCATTTAGTTGAAATACTCCGTGATCCCTAGATCCGTTTTTGTTTTTAGGTGAGATAGCGGTATTATTAAAGCCTGATTCATGTTGAGCTACAGCTAATGCTAATTCAGGTGGAACTCCTTGTCTTTTAGCTTCATCTACAATTAATTTTTTAATATATTCAGTAGATTGTTTAGTTCCTACATTCCTGTTAATATCACTAGAACCAGTATATCTACTAGTCAAATTACTAGCTGAAGTAGCTTTAGGTTGTGAAGTAACTTGTTTTTGTTCTTTTGGTTTCTTTTGAGTAGTCGTAGTTTTCTCTTTACTTTTTTGAACTTCTTTTTGCTTAGCGGCTTCAGACTTAGGTTTACCTTTAACTTCACCAACAGTTGTATTTAATGCTTTATTAACCTTATTAACTGTATTCTTAGCTAGATTAGTTCCAGCTACAGCTCTATCTACAACTTGTCCAATAGTCTTATCACCAATAAATTTAATACCAAATTTACCAGCTGCTGATATTATATCAGCCATAGTAGAATCATCATTAGATAAAACTTTTTTAAACTCCTGTAAATTTTTAACATCAGAAGTTGCTTGTTTATCTATATTCGGTAATATTAAATCAGTTAAATTTTTATCTATAGCCATTAATACCCCCTTATAGCTGGAGCATTTCCAACTTGTACTGTCTTGTTACCTTGACTATCTATACCTTTATTTACTATAGGTCTGCCAAGCCAATCTAAACCTTGTGCTTTATTTAAAGCAAAGCCTATACCAGCATTTTGTCCTATACTTTGACCCCAACCAGTATTTCCAGCTGATTGTCCAGCTGAACTACCTCCTAAAGCACTAGAAGGATCTATAGTTTGAGATGAAGCTATATTGCCTAATGCTGATACCCCAGCACCTAAAGCTGGATTAACAAAAGTTAAAGCCCCACCAACTCCTTGAAGAACTTGACCACCAATACCAGCTAATTGGTTACCAAAACTATTATTCTGATCAGCTAAATAATTATATTGTTCTATATCGGAATAGTCTTTACCTAAACCATAAGCCTGATTAAATGCTTGACTACCAGACAAAGCTTGACCAAATAATTGGTTTTGTCCAGCAAAAGCTTGACCTACACCATATTGTTGTAATCTAGAAGCTAAATCATTTTGATATCTTTGAGCATCATTATACGCTCTTTGTCCAGCACTTGAATAACCTCCACCAGTAGCTGAGTAATTACCAGCTGAAGTATTTGCCATAGCACGATTATAATTTCTTAAAAAATCTTGCTGCATAGCATTGTTACTGTAATACTTGTCCATTATGGTATCGACCGTTCCATAAGGATTTTGAATGTAATCATTCATAGTGGTTAAAGTATTTTGATAATACGGAATAGCGGTATCACTTATTGCTTTACCACCTCTCGTATAATCTGTTTGTGTTTTTTTAGCCATTTTCGCCATGACTATTTTTCTCCTTTACATTGTTTGTAGTGCTACATATAAAATATAGCACAATAATTTTGTAAATTCAACTATTTAGAATTAGCTAGATCTTGATAAATATCATCTAACCATTCTCTAGGTATTGTTTTGTTAGCCCATTTGATTCCGTGTTTATCACACCAATCTGCGTAAGATGTTTTACTTCCTTTTTTAATTTTCTGATTAGCATTATAAAACACTATTCTAAAATCAATTTCAGGATATTGTTCGATAACTAAGAGCATTTTTTGTCTATCTTCTAATACCCACCGACCTTTAGTTTCGATAACAATATGTGGACTTACAGGGAAATCTGGGGTATAAATATGTTTAGATTCAGGTATAGTATATTCAAATTTCCTTGATTCGTAATTAGGAGTTATATTATATTCTTCTAATTCATCTAAGAATCTTTGCTCTAAACCTGATCTATATCCGTGTTTAATACCGTTTTTATCTGTAGTTATTTTTTGTCTTTTAAATCTAGGCATTTATTTGCCTCCATTTAAGCTGTTAATATTACCTAAATAAACATCTTTAAATTCAACAGTATTATTACCAGATGTATTAGCTCGACCTAAGTTCCACATTAGACCACCAGCTGATTTACTACCTTCAGTAAAATCATATTTATCACTCATATACACGTCTCCATTGGGTCTTATATCTGGATAAAAGCTCCCTATTGTATTTCTTGCATTATACATAGGAGATCCTATTAATTTTGGATGAGCTAATTGATCACCATAGTAATAATCGTCGCTACCCATTTGGCCGCCAGTTTGATAATAATCCCAAGCCCCCTGAACTCCAGCCTTCTCCCATTCGTGCCCTGTACCTTTAGCTAATGCTTGTCTTTGTTGAGAATTGTATACAGCTTGTAATAATGCTTGTCTAGTTTCTGGTCGTAAATCATTTGTACCTAATACTAAATTTCCTCCACTCTTTAAATTATTAAATATAGCATCTTCAAGTATTAAAGCAAAATCAGGTTGACCTATTCTAGGTAATTTATCCATTTATACCTCCTATCTAGCAAATGTCCATATTTGTATGTCGTACATTTTTTCTTCTCCTAAACTATTTGTATAAGGTAAAGCATTAGGAATATAACCAGTCTTTTTAAATCCCATCCTTTTACACATAGCAATTGGATGAACTGCAATAGATGGTATCATACAATATAAAGTATCAAAAGGTACTGATTGAATCATATCTTCATAAATACTTCTAACCTTTTTACCAAATATTGATTTATCGTTTACTATGTGTATTTCAGCACAGGATTTATTACCAAATCTAATATTATCAAAAATAACTATACCGTATAGATATAATTCTTCATCGTCAAAGATACCAGTAACTGTAGAATCACTCGCTAAAACTAATTGTTCAACAAAGTGTCTTGCAGCTTCTGGTGTTTCTATGACAATATTATTTTGATTATCTAATATCAAATGATTTGTTTTATAACAAGAGAGTAAATCTAATTTATATTTATTACAGTCTTTAAACTTTAATTGTCTATACTTCATAGCTTACTCTCCTTGACTAAAGTCTGGTAATCTTAATGCAGCTAAACAAAAATCTTGATTAGGAGCAAATTCGAGTGATATACTTACTCCACTTCGACCTGACATTGGAGCGTATACTCTGGTTAAATTAGCTTTCTTTTCAGCCCATTTAGTAGTTAATTCAAAACTATCACTAATAACACCATTGTAAGAATCTGAATAAACAAATGGAGGTAACTCTGTTTTGTCTACTCCGTAATTAATGTATGGATGTACTTTTTGATAGCTTGTAATTCCGTTTAGGGTAGTTATATCATACTGGACTCCATTAAGCTCTGTAACCTCAACGATAGAAGCACATATTTGTCTATTATCCTTTAAGCCTATAGCTTCAAACTCAGCAATAGGAGTTTTATTAAGAATTACAGTATTCTTTTTAAAGTCTTGACATATTCTACCATCTTCACTAACTGAACATACAGATTGATTTAATCCTATAAATGTTCTGAATGGACGATCTAATTCTCTAGGGAATAAAGATCCTGCTAATGTTAAAACTAATCCTTGTTTATAATCTTCACCATAGTAAAGTATCATAGTATTAGCTTCACCATTAAATGTTAGGAATCTTTTAGTATCTGATATACCTAGTTTAACAGCATCTAAATATTCAGCACTTACTAAAGTTTGTCCAGAAGTTAAAGTACCAAATACTGTGTGTTGTATAGCATTAACTATAGAAGCTGAATTGCTATCATAAGCGTATATTTTATCTCTTACAATAACGTGATCGCTTGCGTACTCTTGACCTATTTCAGATATCTTTTCTATTTCTAATCCTACTGAACTATCAAAGCTTACAGATGTACTACTAATAGTGTCTGCTAGTTTTAAAGCGTACATACCATTCTTCTTAGTAATTAACGTATAAGTTAAAAATTCTTCAATAGATAGTACTTCTGAAGTATCATTATAGAATCCTCCAAAATATCCAGATCCATATTTTTGTTGAAATCCATCTACTAAACCTACTTGAGAATAATATATTTTACCATCATTATTAACAATAAATAATCTATTATTTACCCAATTAGCTAATTTAGGAATTAACGTTATGTTACTAGATCCAGATGCTTCTGGTTTATACACAAGTTCTATTTGATGATCTGCCTTCTCATATATATCAGCGTGGTTAGGGATATTGTCTATACCTTTTTCTGGGATAGCTCTTATAACTATAGCATCATAAGGTTCCTCATTCATTATTTGATATTCACCACCAATATACTCATATAATTCTATATTAGCTTTTGGTTCTATACCTATTAAAGATAAGGGTTCGTTAACTATAGATGAAGGTTTACCGTCTGTTAATGGAGTAGCAGCAATCAAGTCAGAGCCTTTATATATAGCTCCTTGAGTTTTATTACTACCTCTAAAGTAAGTAAGCCTAAATTCCATTAATCCAGTTTCGATCTCTCCAGTAGTATGACTTATAGTACTTCCATTATCTAAAGGAATATTAAAAGATACCTTTGTAATAGTTTTACTAGCTGGTATTACTTCAGTTACTGTAGTTGTTTTATAAATATCACCGCTTTTATATCTTGATACTTTTAATGAAGTTATAGGTGATGGGTTAGAAGTATTTGTGATACCTAACATATTATTGAATAATGGAGCTGCATCTTTACCTACAACAGTACCAGTCATTTTAGGATTATTTGATAAGCTAGTTACATAACCATCACTCACCTGATAAACTTTAAATGGATTGTTAGTATGTTCATTTTTATAAACTTTACCATCTACTGCTCTACTAGTACATGTAGTTTGAACATCTATTAAATCACTTTCAGTTGCTGTAGTAACAGATTTTCCACTAGTAATAGTTTTAATAGTTACCCATCCTGCTTTAGTTCCTTTTTTCATCCAAACATAAGTAGGTAAATTTTTACTTATAGATGTAGCAAATAGAAATCCATTATATAAGAAATTCTTTGGATACTCTATTTTGTAACATACCCATTGTAAATCTGACTTAGTAATTGTGTGTGATGTACCAGAGCCTTTAGTATTAGTAAATGTTACAGAAGTATTAGTACCTAGGTTATAAACCTTTGGACTACCTTCTTGTATTTCATCTGTTAATACTGATTTTCTAATCTGTCTAGTACGAGATGGAGATTCTAGATCTTCCCAACGAATATCACCTAAGCCCATACCAGTACCAGTTTTAGACATATAAGTAATATTACTTACACCAGCTCCTGATATACCAATCTTTTTACCTAACCAGTAATACTTTTCATCTTCTTTAGGTATTTTTAATTCTACATAACTACCATAATTCAATACCTGTACAGCTTCATTTATAGTAACTGAAGAGCTATCAGAATAGAAATCACCAAACAAAGTATTCTTTTTCTGATCATTATCTATAACTAATAACTCATTATTTCTAGTAGTGATTAAAGCATTTTCAGATACTTCTTCTAAAGTAGTTTTATATAATTTCAATCCTTGAGCTACAGTATAATAGTACACATTACCAAGGTTCGTTAAAAGATAAAAAGCTGAATTACCAGTATCTTTAGAAGTGGCTATAATATATTCGTTAGCTATATGACCTTTTTCCATATAACCATATTGAGGTACTAAAGCACCATTTTCAGACCAAATATTTCTACCACCAGTAAGAGCTAAAGAAGTTAATTGTTCACCCAATCCTCTTGGTGTATCTAAAAGATATAAACCGTGAGAGAAATCAGAGAAAATATAACTTCCATTATCTTTAGATGGTTTTAATCTTCTTCTTTGAAAATCTGCCATATATTAATACCCCCAGTCATCTATCAATCCAGTTTCAGGATGATAATGTCCAGCTCCTCTAGTAAATCCTCTTTGAGCTTCAACAGATTTAAAATCGTGTTCGATATAAGTTTTTAATCTTTGATCGTATAAAGCACTATATAATTCTACATTAGAGTTTTTACATCTAATAAAGACAAATGCTGCTGCTTTTAAAACTACTAAGTTGCAGAATCTATCATCAGCTAAAATTGAATCGTTGATGTGTTCAATAGTAGTTCTCATAGTATCATCATCTGCCATTACTAAATCAGTAGTTGATACAGTAACCTTTAGCACATATTCCTTGTCTGGAGTTGGTAAAAGTTTTAAATAACCATTTCTAATTATATAACTTCTAGGTTCTCCTTCTTTGATATTTTCTGTATCTCTATTAGGATTTACTTTATCATTATATGGTATGTGATGAGTTCTAGTATTATTTTTATTTGTTAATACTTGCAAATTTTTAATAATACCATTAATACCATATTCTGATTCATTAGGTTTTGTAATAATAGTATCAGTTCTTTCTAATACATTATTACTTATATATAAACTATCAATACAGCTTTGTAAACCTTCTGATAGCATTTCTAATAAAAAGCGATTAATTTCTGGACAATCTGTTTCATTAGTATAAACAGGGAATCCAGTTATTAATGCAAGTTTATCGTACATATCTTGTACTCTCATTGAGTTTTCTCCTTTATATAAAATGTAAAAAAGAAAAGGGTAGGAGTATGCATTGCTGCATTAATAAACCTACCCAAGATAATTATATGTAATTAATTCAAATTACACAGTAATAAATGCTTTAACACCAGCAAGAGGTTCAATAACTTTTTCTGCATAGATTTCTAAACCATGGAACTCATCTGCAAATCTAGTTTGAGAACGTTGTTTTTCTGGAGGTAAAACTTTACCAGCACGAGTTACTAGGTTTCTAGTACCTGCTACGATACATAAACCACCTTCAGCTAAACCTGCTACGCCTACAGGACGTTTAGCATTTTCATCTAATGATGGTTCAATCATAATATCAAAGCCCATAATAGTTTTAACTTTACCAGTTACAATCTTTTCATCAGCTGCTACGGTTGCTCTATCTTGTAAATATTTAGATAATAGCAATTCTGTATAAACGTTTGTAGGAACGTATAAGCAAGCATTAGTTGATTTACCTTCTTGAGAGTTAGAGCCATAAGTGATTTGTCCATCAGCTGTAATAGCACCTTCGTTATATAATTTAGCAAACATAGGAACTATTACTTCTTCATAGATTACATCACCTACTGATTTATTAGCTGCTGCTGCTGTAGCTGTAACGTCTACAGGTTGAGAAGCTGATCCTAATACAGTTGGAACTTCTATATCTTCAAGAATTAATTTTAAAGTTTCTCTATTATGACGTTTTCTGATTTCTTGAGCTGTTAAATCCAAGTTACCAGATTCATAATTCCATTTACCTTCAGCTTTAACGATGTCTGAAATTACAAATGCATATTTAACATATTTATCAATAGTTAAAATTTGTTTTTCAAATTTAACATCAGCTGGAGTTAATTTAGCATCCTTAGCATTTTGACCTAAAGCGTTACCAGTATTGATAGCACCAAAATCAATTACTAATGAAGATGGATCTGGTTTAACAATAGATACTGTATCACCAATTTTAAAGAAATCACCTTCAAAGTCTTTGTTTACTAAACCTGAAGATACGTCTGTCATTGGTTGATCTAGTACTAATTGCATTTTGGTTGCCATAGCAACTTCCATTGACTTATCACCGATACCAAAGTTACCGTCTGATTGAGCTTGTGCGGTTGCCATAGAAGGGTTGTTTTCAATAGCCATAATTTTTTTCTCCTTTTTTTTTTAAATTTTACTACTACAGATGTTTCGACCTACCATCAATAACCGAGATTACTTCTCTTACTGCCATAGCTGGTTATACATCTGACCTATCCACTTGATAGGATTTCGGGTACGCCCTATTGGGCTATTCCTTTAATCTAATTTATACGACTTATCAGTCTAATAAACCTTGTTTAGATTTTTCGTATTCTTCAATTACTCTTGAAATAATTAATCTTTGAGGATGTTCTACTCCATCTTTAATATCTCTTATACCATAAGCTATAATTCTTTTAGCTACTGGCTGTAAAGCTATTGCGAATGGAATACCCATATTTGCTAATGCTGCACATAACATATTTGCTATATTGTTAGCTTGTTCCTCATCTTCTACAGTTATATGTAATTCTTTTAATTCTTGAATTTCTCCAGCAATTACACTTGTAGTTATTTGATGAGTTGTGTGTGCTAGTCTTTCGCCTTTGTTAAATATTTCTTTTATTGATTTTATAATATCCATATTACTCTACATCTTTTCTTTTCATTGTCATAGCTTGATTAATTAAATCTTGATGTTCTTTATAAAAGGCTGTTCTTTCTCTAAATGGTAGATTAGCTAATTGTTGTAATACATTATCAACTGTAACTGTAGCTACTTTTTGCACAGAAGTACTTGCACCTTCCATATATTCACTTAAATCTTTTTTAGGGGTAGGGGGTACTTCGTCTTTTACTTCCTCAACTGGTTTTGCTTCTTCTTCAATTT